>JAZKZB010000051.1:0-7985 GCA_045612425.1 Faecousia sp. | reverse complement strand
GGCTTCTGCCACGTGCAAAATCAGAGGATTGTCCTGAGGACGTCCCTTGGCGATAAATATTTTCGCAACGGCATCTTCATCCAAGCCGTTGGCGCCTAAACCATAGACAGTTTCCGTGGGAATGGCAACTAAGTTGCCGTTTTGAATGAGTTCCGCTGCCAGCGCCGGCGTTTCCGGATTCTGAGCGGAAAGCAGTTTGGTTTCCGTGACAATCCCTCCTTTTCATCAGTTTTGAGTCATTCTTGGCAAAAATCTTTAAGGAATTTGAAAAAAGGAGCAACCGCGGGGGCAGTTGCTCCATGAAAGTGGGTTTATACAGTGGGCTGGTTAGCGGCTTCGATAATCTTGACAAACTTCTCGGGAACCAGGGAAGCGCCGCCAATCAGGCCGCCGTCGATGTCGGGCTGAGCCAACAGTTCGAACGCGTTCTTTTCGTTCATGGAACCGCCGTAGAGGATGGAAATGGCACGGGCATTCTTGGAAGAATACAACTTGCGCACCACACTGCGAATCATTTCGCAAACTTCTTCTGCCTGCTCGGGGGTAGCGGTCAGACCGGTACCGATAGCCCAAATGGGTTCGTAAGCAATGACTACCTTACGAATTTTGTCTTCGGGAACGCCGGCCAGAGCCAACTTAATTTGCATGGTAATGTGTTCGGCAGTGATACCGCTTTCCCGTTGCGCCAAGGTTTCGCCACAGCACACAATGGGAATCAAACCGGCATCCAAAGCGGCCAAAACCTTTGCGTTGACATCGGCATCGGTTTCACCGTACATTTCCCGACGTTCGGAGTGGCCGATGATCACATATTTGCAGCCGGCATCTACCAGCATGTTGGTGGCAATTTCACCGGTGTAAGCGCCGGAAGCATTGGCGTTGCAGTTTTCAGCGCCGATGCCCACTCTGGTTTCCCGCATGGCGCGGACAGCGGCAGGGATGCAAACGGCAGGTACACACAGCGCCACATCGCACCAACGGCCCTTGGGCAGAATGGTCTTCAGTTGGGCCATAAACTCTTTGGTTTCAGAGGGGGTTTTGTTCATTTTCCAGTTACCGGCAATGACGGTCTTGCGATATTTTCTATTCATGATTTCATTCTCCTTCACTATGTACGCATCGCCAAGCGATGAATATTTTCAAATTTAATGGGTGGGGGCGAAGGACTCGCTCCCAATATTTTAAAACAGATTATTTGTCTTGCAGGCAGGCGATACCGGGCAGTTCCAGACCTTCCAGGAATTCCAGAGAGGCACCGCCACCGGTGGAAATGTGGGTAATTTTATCGGCAAAGCCCAGTTGTTCACAAGCGGCTGCGCTGTCGCCACCGCCAACGATGGTCACGGCGTCACTGTCAGCCAAAGCCTGAGCCACGGCAATGGTGCCCTTTGCCAAAGTGGGGTTTTCAAATACGCCCATGGGACCGTTCCAAACCACGGTCTTAGCGGATTTTGCCGCTGCGGCAAATTCTGCGCAGGCCTTGGGGCCAATGTCCAGACCCATCTGGTCGGCGGGGATTGCGGTGCAATCCACATAGTCCACAGGAATTTCTGCATCGATGGGATTGGGGAAGGAAGAAGCCACGGCAGTGTCAACAGGCAGGAGCAATTTGACGCCTTTAGCCTGCGCCTTTGCCATCATTTCCTTGCAGTAGTCCAGTTTTTCGTTGTCCACCAGGGACTTGCCTACGGTGTAACCCTGAGCGGCCAGGAATGTGTAAGCCATACCGCCACCGATAATCAGGGTATCAACTTTCTCTAAAAGGTTATTGATAACGTTGAGTTTGTCGGAAACCTTAGCGCCGCCCAAAATGGCAACAAAGGGACGTTCGGGGTTAGCCAAAGCCTTGCCCATGATAGAGACTTCCTTCTGTACCAAATAGCCGGAAACGGCAGGCAGATAGTCAGCCACGCCGGCGGTGGAGGAGTGAGCCCGGTGGGCAGTACCGAAAGCGTCGTTGACGAAAATGTCAGCCAAGTCAGCCAGGGCCTTGCTCAATTCGGGATCGTTCTTGGTTTCGCCTTTGATGTAGCGGGTGTTTTCAATGAGCATCACATCGCCGTCTTTCAAAGCAGCGGCCTTTGCTTTGGAGTCTTCGCCGGCTACGTCGGATGCCATGATGACTTCCTTGCCCAGCAGTTCGCTGATGCGCTCTGCTACCACTTTCAGGCTCAGTTCGGGCTTCCATTCGCCCTTGGGCTTGCCCATGTGAGAGCAAAGGATTACCTTGGCGCCGTGATTGACCAGATATTCAATGGTGGGCATGGCGGCCACAATCCGTTTGTCGGAAGTGATTTTGCCGTCTTTGGTGGGGACGTTGAAGTCGCAGCGGCACAGAACGCGTTTGCCGGCAACTTCGATGTCTTCAATAGACTTCTTGTTGTAGTTCATACTGATTCCTCCATATATATTGGGGTGTTACCCCTTCATTTTTCCAAAATCCTGCAAGCCGGGGAATTGCAGTTGGCGCAGAGCCTCATACACGGTAATGGCCACGGCGTTGCTTAGATTCAAACTTCGGGTATCGGGGAGCATGGGAATGCGAACACAGTCTTCGTAGTGCGCATCCAGAAAATCTTCAGGCAGCCCTTTGGTTTCCTTGCCAAAAAACAGATAGCACCCTTCCTCGTAGGATACTTCGGTATAGCCCGTGGGGGCTTTGGTGGATAAGCACCGCATTTGGCGCACTTCATTTTTAGAAAAGAAATCGTCCAAATTTTCGTAGTCCAGCACTTCCACGGCGTCCCAGTAATCCAAACCGGCACGACGTACCGCTTTTTCCGAAATATCAAATCCCAGAGGGCGGATTAAATGCAACCGGCAGCCGGTGGCGGCGCAGGTGCGGGCGATATTTCCGCAATTTTGGGGAATTTCCGGTTCCACCAGAACAATATTGAGCATTATGGAACCTCCTGCGTGTGAATTGGCTTGTTCGTTTATTGTATGCGAAAGTTTCTACAAAATCAATCCAAAAATGCAGAATTTTTGCAACTTTTCATAGTATACACATAAAAAAAGTTGTGGAAGTCAGAAATTTGTGAAAATTGTAGACGGAATCAGGAAAGAAGTCTTCTTTTTGAAAAAAATATCTCTGGATTTTCCGGGGGAAGAGGAGGCTGATTGATAAATTTGCGGAGAAATTGCAGGAAATGCATCAGTCAATACATTGACATTTGTGCGGATTTGTGAGAAAATATGCTCACCTTATTAGAAAAAAGAGGAAATGATATGATGAAGCAATCCAGAACCCATACCTGTGGCGAACTGCGTTTGTCCGATGCAGGAAAAGAAGTGACCATTGTCGGCTGGTTGGAAAACATTCGGGAAGTCGGCGCCAATTTTGCATTTTTGATTCTGCGTGACTATTACGGCACGACCCAAGTGGTAGTGGATTCCGAAGAAATGATGCAGGTGATAAAGGGGATTCATAAAGAATCTACCATTTCCGTTACCGGTAAAGTGCAGGAGCGGGAAAGTAAGAATACCAAGATTCCCACCGGGGAAATTGAAGTAATTCCTCAAAAAATTGAAGTGTTGGGCAAATGCCACTACAACCAGTTGCCTTTTGAAATCAACAAGAGCAAAGATGCAGATGAAAATGTGCGTCTGAAGTACCGTTTCCTGGATTTGCGAAATCCTGCGGTGAAAAGCAACATTATTTTGCGTTGTCAGGTGGTAGCGGAGTTGCGCCGGATGATGACGGAAAAGGGATTTTTGGAAATTACCACACCCATTTTGACGGCATCTTCTCCCGAAGGCGCCCGGGATTACTTGGTCCCTGCCAGAAATCACCCCGGTAAATTCTATGCGCTCCCTCAGGCTCCTCAGCAGTTTAAGCAGTTGCTGATGACCTCCGGTTTTGATAAGTATTTTCAAATTGCCCCTTGTTTCCGGGATGAAGATGCCCGGGCGGACCGCACCCCCGGTGAATTCTATCAACTGGACATGGAAATGGCATTCGCAACCCAGGAAGATGTACTGGGCACTTTGGAAGATGTGATGGTGCCGTTGTTCGAAAAGTTCGGCAAATACAGCCGTGTTTCTCAAGCGCCTTTCCGTCGTATCGCGTTCAATGACGCCATGGAACGCTATGGCTCCGACAAGCCGGATTTGCGGATTGATTTGGAAATTGACGATATTTCTGCCCAAGTGCAAGGTTGCGGATTTGGGCCTTTTGAAGGCGCTACCGTTAAGGCTGTGGTGGTGCATGAGTTTGACCAGGCACGTAAGTGGATTGATAAACTTTTGGCTGACGTGGAAATCCAAACCGGCAACAAGGCTTGCTGGGTGAAAGTGGATGAAAACGGTCAACTTACCGGCGGTGTCAGCAAGTTCCTGGTGGAAAAGACTGCGGTGCTGACGGAAGCGTTGGGCTTGAAGCCCGGCTCTTTCGTGTGCATGGCCGCAGGGAAAAAGGCCGCTGCCCAAAAGACAGCCGGTGTGATTCGTACATTGCTGGGCAAGCGTGTTCCCGGGCATTTTGACGAAGAGCAGTATGCCATTTGCTGGATTGTGGACTTCCCTATGTACGAGTGGGACGAAGAAAATGAAAAAGTGGAATTCTGCCACAATCCTTTCTCCATGCCTCAGGGTGGTATGCAAGCCCTTTTGGATGCGGAAGGCAACAATGAAAAATTGCTTGCCATCAATGCTGACCAGTATGACTTGGTCATCAATGGTTATGAATCTGCATCCGGCGCAGTGAGAAACCATGATCCGGAGATTATGGTTAAGGCTTTTCAGATGGTAGGTCTGGGCGAAGAAGATGTAAAGGCCAAATTCCCTGCCATGTATAATGCCTTCTGTTACGGCGCACCTCCTCATGCAGGCGCCGCTCCCGGCGTAGACCGTTTGGTCATGCTTTTGACCGGAGAAGAATCCATTCGGGAAGTGATTACCTTCCCCATGAACAAGAATGCTCAGGACTTGATGATGGGCGCGCCTACTTGCGTGGATCAAAGTCAGTTGGACACTGTGCACATTGCCTTGAAAGAAGAGTAAAGCAAAGAAATAAGCGACGCGCTTTTTACGGTGCGTCGCTTTTCTCTTTTCATTTTATTCTTTTTATGGTATGATAAGGAAAACCGAACAAAAGGAGTTTTTTCTATGCAGTCCATTGCAGAAATAATCGCTGAGGAATTAAAACAAAAATTGCAGCATGTGGAAAACGTGATTGCATTGATGGATGAGGGGAATACCGTTCCTTTCATTGCCCGTTACCGGAAGGAAATGCACGGTGCCATGGATGATACTACGTTGCGTGCCTTGGAAACGAGATTGAAATATTTGCGGAATTTACAGCAACGTCGGGAGGAAGTAAAGGCTTCCATTGAAAATCAGGGCAAACTCACGGAAGAATTGGCCCAGGCCATTGACAACGCCGGTACTTTGGCGGAAGTGGAGGATTTGTATCGTCCGTATAAGCAAAAGCGTCGTACCCGTGCTTCTGTGGCAAAGGAGAAAGGGTTGGAGCCTTTGGCGGATGCCATTTTTGCCCAGGACGGCAGAGATCCTGCGGAATTGGCAAAGGCATATATCAACCCCGACTTAGGTGTGGAAACCGTGGAAGACGCCTTAGCCGGCGCATCGGATATTATTGCGGAAGCCTTAAGTGACGATGCGACCATTCGTAAGGATCTGCGCAATTTAATGAATCGTCGGGCAGTTTTATCCTGCCATGCGGAGGATCCGGAAACAGATAGCGTATATCGTCTCTATTATGATTTGAATCAACCGATTTCTCGATTGCTGGACCATCAGATTTTAGCCATGAACCGGGGCGAAAAGGAGGGGGTTTTGAAAATCAATATCACCATGCCCGGAAATGAGGGGCAGGCATTGGTATGCCGGGCGGCGTTGAAGCCCACGGCTAATATTTCCGCATTTGTGCGAGCCGCAGCGGAAGATGCCTACGAGCGTTTGATTTTTCCTTCCTTGCAACGGGAAATCCGCAGTGATTTAACGGAACGGGCAGGCGCAGGTGCGATTCACAATTTTGCTTTAAATCTCAAGCCCCTTTTGATGCAACCGCCGGTGAAAGGCTTTGTCACCATGGGGTTAGACCCAGGATACCGCAACGGTTGTAAAGTGGCGGTGGTGGATGCTACGGGAAAAGTCTTGGATACGGCAGTGGTATATCCCACATTCAGTGAGCATAAAAAGCAGGAAGCCATTACCGTTCTGGCGGGGCTCATGAAAAAACACAAGGTTTTGCATATTGCCATTGGAAATGGCACAGCCTCCCGGGAGACGGAGGCAATGACGGTGGAATTATTGAAGCAATTTCCCGAGGCAAGTTACATGATTGTCAACGAGGCCGGAGCGTCGGTATATTCTGCCTCGCCTTTGGCGGCGGAGGAATTTCCGGAGTACGATGTGAACTTGCGCAGCGCAGTTTCCATTGCCCGTCGGATGCAGGATCCTTTGGCGGAGTTGGTAAAAATCGACCCGAAAGCCATCGGGGTAGGGCAGTATCAGCACGATTGCCCGCAAAAGGAATTGGATACCGCCTTGAACGCTGTGGTGGAAGATTGTGTGAATGCGGTGGGTGTGGATGTCAATACCGCTTCCCGCAGTTTGCTGGAGCAAGTTTCGGGGCTCAATAGCACAACAGCCAAGAATATTGTGGCCTACCGGGAAGAAAACGGGCCGTTTGCCAGTCGCGCCCAACTGAAAAAAGTGCCGAAATTAGGGCCGAAAGCCTTTGAACAGTGCGCAGGGTTTTTGCGTGTCCTGGAAAGTAAGGAATTGTTGGACCATACGGGAGTGCATCCGGAATCCTACGGCGCAGCCAAAGAGTTGCTGAAACTATTGGAATTTGGGAAGGGAGAATCTCTTTCTCAATGTAGTGAAAAGTTGGCATCTTATGGTCTTCAGAGGGCGGCTGAGGCTTGCAAAGTGGGCGAACCGACCTTGCAGGATATTGCAAAGGAACTGTCCAAACCGGGAAGAGACCCCCGGGAGGAACTGCCTGCGCCGGTTTTGCGTAAGGATGTGCTGGAAATGAAGGATTTAAAACCCGGGATGAAACTCACCGGCACGGTTCGCAATGTCATTGACTTTGGTGTTTTTGTGGACATTGGCGTCCATCAGGACGGGCTGGTGCATATTTCCCAAGTGGCGGAACGTAGACTGCGCCATCCCAGCGAAGTGGTAAAAGTGGGAGATGTGGTAGATGTGGTGGTACTGGAAGTGGATGAAAAACGCCACAGAATCGGTTTGTCAATGAAACAGGCAAAGAACTGAGAGTGTTCTATATTATAATGTATAAGGCGCGGTGAAATCCTTTGAAAGCCCGGCAGGAATTTTTCTGCCGGGCTTCGTTGTTGGCAAGAGATGACAGCGAAATTTACCTTCTTTAGAAATTCTCTGTTCTTACCAAAAGTTATAGAAAAAATTTGTGATTTTTTCTAAAATTATGCTTGACAAACAGTCTTTCAAGTGATAAGATAATCGGGCGCGTGTAGGGACATTCTGCGCGTGCACTGCGATGATGCAGGAGATTGCGTCTAAAAAACGGTAACTTCTGCGGAGTATGTCCGGTCATCGGGCGGCTGAACTGCTTCTGTTTGCGCTAGCGTATATCGCTGGGACAGAGGAAAGGGTCGGCTTGCGTCGGCCATTTTTCATGGCCTGGAATGATACGCACGGCGGCGTGAACAAAGAAGTTCGACCGTACCCAGACAACAAAGAAACTGAGTACGTTACATTCAAGGAGGAAACAAAACCATGGCAAATCAGGAAATGATTCGCATCCGGCTGAAGGCTTATGACCATCAGCTCATCGATTCCAGCGCAGCAAAGATTGTGGAAACCGCTAAGCGCAACGGCGCCGCTGTTTCCGGCCCCATCCCGCTGCCCACTAAGAAGGAAGTTGTTACGATCCTTCGCGCTGTTCATAAGTATAAGGACAGCCGTGAGCAGTTCGAACGCAGAACCCATAAGAGATTGATCGATATTCTCAACCCCAACCAGAAGGTTGTGGA
>JAZKZB010000050.1:0-1951 GCA_045612425.1 Faecousia sp. | reverse complement strand
CTGCGTAATCGGCCCCCGTCTGTTTGGCGGCTTCTATGAGTTTTCCTACCACCTCATAACTGTAAGGGCCACCGGAATCTTTGGCGCAGATGGATACCTGACGTTCCGTGCACTGCAAACCGTCGCCCACACAACCCATATCTACGGAAATGGCCTCCGTCACGCCGGCAGGCACGGATGCAGATCCACCATGCCCCACTTCTTCGTACACCGTCACATGGATGTAAGTTCTTCTCATTAACCGGATTTTCTTATCAGACAAGTATTTTGCAAAGCCAAGCAAGATACCCACACTAAGTTTATCATCCAAAAACCGGCTCTTTAAATATCCGGATGCTGTCCGACAGGTCCGCGGTGCAAAGCAAACAATATCCCCGACTTCAATGCCCAATTTTCGCGTATCTGTAGAGGAAGAAACATCCTCATCCAACACCACTTCCATGGTATCAAAGGAACGCTTGGTATTAGAATATTCACCGTTAACATGAACAGAGGCATTGCAAAGTTGCATCGTGCCTTCTATGACCTTTCCATCCCGGGTATAAATACGCACATTTTCCGCTTCTGCATTGTTGGCATTCATACCACCCAAGGCAGTCAAGCGCAATCTTCCATTGCCTTTAATTTCCGCCACCATACCGCCCAAGGTATCCGCATGGGCTTCCAGCAACAGTCCGTTTTCTTTCTCTTGACCGCCGAGATCCACCAAAACGCCACCCTTTTGGGTAATAGACGCAGAAAATCCCAAGGTTTCAAATGCATTCTTTACCCACAAAGATGCCTTGTCCGTATATCCGGAAGGCGAATCAATCGCCAAGAGTTTTTCTGTCTGATCCCATGCATAGTCTGCGTACCACTTTTCAATCATACGTATCTTCCTCCCAATAAAATATAATGCCAAACCCCTGCCACTTCCCTGAGAAAGTAGTTCAGCGCAATGGTAGGCAAACTGGTTCTTGCCGGAATCCCTACCGTTTCTACGCCAAACTCCCGGGCAAGGAGACTGGCCCGATACAAATGGTATTCGCTGGATACGATTCCGATTTCCTTTGGCATTTCGCCGTTTTCTTCCAATTTCTCAATGATTTCCAAGGAAAATTTCAGATTTTCCCAGGTAGAAGTTGCTTTTTCTTCCAAAACCAACCGATTGGGCTCTATTCCCATTTCCGTCAGTTCCCGAAACATACATTGCGCCTCAGTAATGCCTTCATCTTCCCCCTGACCGCCGGACAAAATCGCAACCACGTCTTCATGGGCGCACATATATTCATAAGTTGCCTGAATCCGGTCAGTTAAAGATACCGATGGCTCCGTTCCGTTCACCTTAGCGCCCAATACAATCATATATCGGCAGGCCACTTCCGGATTGCCAATACTTGCCCGAAGAATCAAACCCTCGGTCACCACAAAAATTGCCACACCCAGGCACAAAATGACTGTGAGCGTCCATTTCAAAACTCTGAGCGCCTTCCATCGTTTTTCCAAGGAAAAAATCAAAAAATACACCGATATAACCCCAGCCAGCGCATAGCATATCCATCCCAAAAAGCCATGGCCGTGGATGGTATTTTCCAAAAAAAGCCCAAACAAAACCAAAATTGCAGGCACAAGCCACCGTAACCATGATATTTTTCTCTGTTTCATAGTGCCTCCCAAATTTCAAGTTTTTATGATTATACCACATCCATGCCCATTACACAAGCATCCCTTTCCCTCTGCCCTATAAAAAACTCCCGCAGGGCGTAGGCCCTTACGGGAGTTTTTTTCACTTCAATGTTTCCAATGCCATTCTGGCCGCATCTTGCTCTGCCCGTTTTTTACTGGTTCCTGCGCCACAACCGATGACATTACCGTTTAAGGTTAGTTCCACTTGGAACTGCTTATCGTGGTCAGGTCCGCTTTCTCCCACCAAGGTATAGGTAAGAACCTGATTGCGTTTTTGCTGAATCAA
>JAZKZB010000049.1:0-4223 GCA_045612425.1 Faecousia sp. | reverse complement strand
TGAATATCTTTGATTCGGAGTGATACCCAAGAGGCCGAAGGGGCTCCCCTGCTAAGGGAGTAGGCGTCTAAACAGCGCGCGAGGGTTCAAATCCCTCTCACTCCGCCATGAAAAATCCACACCTTTTGGTGTGGATTTTTTATAATATGAGGGATTTGAACAATAAAATGCAACGCGGACGAGCGTTGCCGGCGAGGGCTCGACCGAGCCGAACCTCAATTTCTGCCTTTGGCAGAAATGCAAACAAATCCCTCTCACTCCGCCAACAAAAAGACCGTCCGTTTGGATGGTCTTTCTTATTGGTATGGTATTTATGTGAGTGGGATTTGAAAGACAAAATGCAACGCGGACGAGCGTTGCCGGCGAGGGCTCGACCGAGCGAAACAGCAATTTCCGTTGTAGGGGCGATTCACGAATCGCCCGCAAGCCTTCCATCATCAACTGCAACACTAATTACGGTGCTGCAGTTGATGATTCGACTGAAAAACTTGTGATAAAGGATCTTCCAGCAAGCCGATGCCTATATAGCGAAACCCGACAGATGAAAATCTGTCGGGTTTTACGGGCGATTCATGAATCGCCCCTACAATAACATTCTTGTCTGGCACCGCCTTTGAATGGCGTTCTATATTTCCATATACAATATTTCTTATTTGATTTCCCGAATCCAGCCTTCCGGTGCTTCCAATCTACCCATTTGGATGCCGGTCAAGGTATCATAAAGTCTTTGAATCACGGGGCCCATACCGGCATAGGTATATTCCTTACCGTGATCATCAATGATTCCCACAGGAGAGATAACCGCTGCAGTACCGCAAAGTCCGCATTCCGCAAAATCACCCAATTCCGTCAACGCCACTTCCCGTTCTTCCACTTCCAGACCCAAAATATCTTTTGCCACTTGCATAAGGGAACGACGGGTGATCGAAGGCAGAATCGTATCGGATTTCGGAGTCACTAATTTGCCGTCCTTAGTAACAAACAGAATGTTAGCGCCACCGGTTTCTTCAATGTAGGTACGGGTTGCGGAGTCTAAGTAAACGTTTTCATCGTAACCCTTTTCGTGGGCATCCACAACGGGATACAAACTCATGGCGTAGTTCAGACCGGCTTTCACATGGCCGGTACCTCTGGGCGCTGCGCGGTCATAATCACAAATGCGCAATTTCAGAGGTTTGATACCGCCTTTAAAATACGGGCCGACCGGTGTTGCCAAAATGCGGAACTGATATTCATTGGCAGGCTTTACGCCGATAACGGCATCACTGCCAAACATATAAGGACGCAGGTATAAGGAGGCGCCGGAGCCGTACGGGGGCACCCACTGTGCATTTGCCTTCACTGTCTGTAATACAGCATCCACAAATTTATCCACGGGGAATACCGGCATTTTTAATCGACGGCAGGAATCCGCCATGCGCTGGGCATTCAAATCAGGACGGAAGCATACAATTCTGCCATCAACCGTCGTATAAGCCTTCATACCCTCAAAGCACGTCTGGGCATACTGCAACACACAAGCGCACTCATTGAGCACGACATTTGCATCTTCCGTCAGGACACCGTCATCCCATTTTCCATCCTTAAAATTGGAAACAAAACGATAGTCGGTTTGCATATATCCAAAACCAAGACTACCCCAATCCATATCTTTCTTTGCCATTACAAAGCACCTCTTTCTTAACGTTACCTTTATTTTATCACTGCGCAAATCAACCGTCAATCCCGAATTCAAGGATTAACGAACATGACCGTTGCCGTGAATCACATATTTATAAGTGGTCAATTCCCGCAGTCCCATAGGCCCACGGGCGTGCAATTTTTGTGTAGAAATCCCCATCTCACATCCAAGGCCAAATTCTCCGCCATCTGTAAACCGGGTAGATGCGTTAATATAGACTGCAGCAGAGTCTACCATTGCAGCGAAACGTTCCTGCGCCTCCACAGATTGACTCACGATAGCCTCACTGTGACCCGTAGAATGGCATGCAATATGTTCCACAGCCTCATCTACACCATCCACGCAGGCAACGGCCAAAATGTAGTCCAGAAACTCCGTATCAAAATCTTTTTCCCCGGCAGGTTCTCCAGGTATGATTCCCTGGGCATAATCATCCAGTTTGAATTTCACCGGATGTTCCCCACGCACCACCAATTCTTCATATAGCATAGGCAAAAAAGCACCGGCAATGGCTTTATCCACTAAAAGGACCTCTTGGGCATTGCAAACGCTGGGGCGACTGGTCTTGGCATTTTTGACAATCTTAAGCGCCATATCCAAATCTGCGGTTTTCTCCACATAAACATGGCAAATACCCGTTCCGGTGGCAATACAAGGAACTGTAGCATTTTCCACACAGGAACGAATCAATCCCGCACCGCCACGGGGTATCAATAGATCCACAAAACCATTGGCTTTCATCAACGCCGTTGCGCTCTCACGGGAGGTATCTTGCACCAAATTGACGGCGTTCGGCGTAATACCAACACTCGTTAGTCCCGCTTTTAACGCATCCACAATGGCATTGGCGCTATAAAAGGCTTCCTTTCCGCTACGCAAGATGCACACATTTCCGCTTTTCAAACATAACGCTGCGGCATCTGCAGTCACATTGGGCCGGCTTTCATAAATAATCGCCACCACGCCAATGGGTACAGATGTTTTTGAAATTACCAGACCGTCAGAACGCACGGTTTCTCCCAAAGCAACCCCCACCGGATCGGGTAGCAACGCCACTTCCCGGATTCCTTTCGCCATGGCGAAAACCCGCTGTTCGTTTAATTGCAAACGGTCTAGCATCACCTGAGAAATGCTCTCCTTCGCCCGTTCCATATCCCGATCATTCGCCATAAGGATATCCGCGCAGTGACTCTCCAACGCATCCGCCATGGCATACAATGCCAGGTTCTTTTTCTCTGTGGAAAGGCTTGCCATAGTCCCTTTCGCCTGCTTAGCACATTTCAGCATCTCTGTCATGGCCGTTTCCCCACAAATCTTGTGCCCACAGATTTCCCGTCTACAATATCATAGAGAACATCCACGTTGTTTCCGTTGGCAATCACCATATCACAACCGCAGGATGTGCAAATATCCGCAGCCCGAAGTTTAGTGACCATACCACCCGTTCCCTGCTCTGATGCAGATACCCCAGCCAGCATATAGACTTCATCCGTCAATTCCGTGACCAACGGAATCAGTTCTGCATCCGGGTCGCGATGCGGATCTTTGGTAAACAACCCATCAATATCCGATAACAGCACCAATAAATCTGCCCGAATACTTTTCGCCACGATTGCAGCCAAGGTATCGTTATCCCCTATTACAATTTCTTCCGTAGCGACGGTATCGTTCTCATTGATAATCGGTAACGCCCCTAATTCCAGCAACCGTTGAAGCGTGTTTGTGAAATTTACGCTGCGTTGCGCATTCTCAATATCTTCCCCGGTAATCAACAACTGGGCAACTGTATGATGATACTCACTGAATATCTTATCGTATGTATACATCAGTTCGCATTGCCCAACGGAAGCAGCCGCCTGCTTAGTGGGAATATCCTGAGGTCGGTGTAACAAGCCAAGTTTTCCGACTCCCATGCCAATGGCGCCGGAAGATACCAAAATGACTTCATGCCCTGCATTCTTAATATCGCTGATACATTTACATATCCCCTCAACACGGCGCAAATTCAAGTGACCGGTAGTATGGGTCAGTGTAGAAGTGCCAATTTTAATAACGATGCGCATTCCTTCCCCATCCTCTCTTATGTTTTCCATATACGGAAAATTATACGCCCGGTGCGGACAGAAGTCAACTAAAAATCGTCAAAATCGAAATCTTTGTATGGTTACACCACGAAAGCAAGAAGGAATGACTTGATTTCATTCAATGGTCACAACGAATGTGCATAATCTCAAATCTCCATTGGAAAAACAGTTGACTTTTTCAAAAATAAACGATATAATAAGCAGGCTAAATTGCTAGTGTAGCACAGTCGGTAGTGCATCTCACTCGTAATGAGAAGGTCGCCTGTTCGAGTCAGGTCACTAGCTCCAAAAAGAACCTGTCCCCATCGGGGATGGGTTCTTTTTTGTTATATATCTGACTCAAAGAATAAAACGATCCCCATTATGTAGGGCGAGGCTTGCTCCCGCCGCTATCCGCAATAAATGCGAAATAAAAAACGGCGGGAGCAAGCCCCCGCCCTACAAATTATCAATAATTA
>JAZKZB010000048.1:0-4360 GCA_045612425.1 Faecousia sp. | reverse complement strand
CCATTTCTTGCAGACGCAAAAAAACTCTGGTGACTTCCGGAATATCCAATCCCATTTTCACCAGTTCGTCGGAATGGGAAAAAACTTCATCCGGCGTACCGTCATATACCAATTTCGATTGGTTCATAACCAATAAGCGGTCTGCTAAGCGAGCCACATCGCTCATGCTATGACTTACCATCATGACAGTAGCGCCATTTTGTTTCTGATATGCTTGAATGTTCGCAAGAATTTCCTCACGACCTAACGGATCCAACCCTGCGGTAGGTTCATCCAGAATCAAAATCTCCGGCTTCATAGCGATCACACCGGCGATAGCGACTCTGCGCTTTTGTCCTCCGGACAAGTCAAAGGGAGAGACGTCTAACAGTTCCTCTGAAATCCCGACAAAACCTGCGCTTTCCCGTACTCTACGGTCAATTTCTTCCTTAGATAACCCCATATTTTTCGGGCCAAAAGCAATATCGGCATATACGCTTTCTTCAAACAGTTGATATTCCGGATATTGAAAGACCAAGCCAACCTGAAAACGGGTTTTATGCGTAGTTGCTTTATCCTGCCAAATGTCCTTTCCGTGAAGAAGTACGGATCCAGACGTGGGCTTCAATAATCCGTTTAAATGTTGAATCAATGTAGACTTTCCGGATCCGGTATGTCCAATGATGCCTAAAAACTCGCCCCGTTCCACGCAAAAACTCACGCTGTCCAGAGCAATATGCTCAAACGGCGTGCCGGCACTATATTTATGTGATAATTGGTTGACTTGCAATAACGGTGTCAATCCAAATTCCTCCTATGCCTTATTTGCGTAAAGTATTGTAAATTTCTTGTGCGCAGTCTTCCACAGTAAGTAAATCTAAGGGGAGATTCTGCCCATTTTGATTGAGTAAATAGCAAAGTTCTACCGTTTCCGGCGCAGCAAGGCCCAATGCATGAAGAAAATCAACCTGCGAAAAAACTTCCTTTGGTGTGCCATCTGCCTCCACTTTTCCTTTGTGCAGTACAATAACACGCTGGGATTTTGCCGCTTCATCCATGTGGTGCGTGATCAAGACAACGGTGATTTTTTTCTCTTCATTGAGTTTGAGAATGGTGTCCATGACCTCCCGTCTGCCTTCCGGGTCCAGCATAGCGGTCGGCTCATCCAACACAATGCACTTGGGTTCCATTGCGATAATGCCTGCAATCGCAATCCGTTGTTTTTGTCCTCCGGATAACAGGTGTGGCGCATGGTTGCGATACGCATACATTCCCACTTGTTTCAGAGCAAGTTCCACACGTTTTGAAATTTCGGGACTGGCAATCCCCAAATTTTCCGGGCCAAAAGCAACGTCTTCATCCACAACGTTTGCCACAATTTGATTGTCCGGATTTTGAAACACCATGCCCACGGTTTTCCGGATAGCAATCAACTTATCCTCATTAGCAGTATCCATGCCAAAAACATAAGCCTTGCCTCCGGTTGGAAGTAATATGGAATTAAAATGTTTCGCCAGAGTGGATTTTCCACTGCCATTTCCACCTAAAATCGAAACAAAACTGCCTTCTTCAATTTGAAGATTCAAATCGTCAAAAACACAAATCCCGGGACCTGAATCAGCACCCGGATAGGTATATGCCAAATGCTCTGCAGAAATAGCCTTTTTCAAGGTGTTTCCTCCCTTTAAGGTGTCCATCTACCTGTAGAACCGCAGGGTAACATCAGCCCCGAAGATGATACGGGCAGACCCAATTCCCCAACCTGTGTGTGTCCGCCATGATCCTGACCAAACACAACATCGGAGGCATACCCCACTGCGGAGGGCGCCAGTCCGGTGGTATATGAGTTGATAATAACGAATAAAGGATTATCCGTTAAAAGTTTTGCAGTCTCTAACAAAAACGGGTAAAAACTGGTTTCCATCTTCCAAATTTCACCGCTGGGTCCTCTGCCGTAACTGGGAGGATCCATAATAATACCGTCATAGCGTCGACCTCTGCGAATCTCACGCTGAATGAATTTCCCGCAGTCATCCACAATCCAATGAATCGGCCTATCTGCCAAACCGGATGCCTGGGCATTTTCTTTGGCCCAAGCAACCATACCTTTGGATGCATCCACATGGAATACCTCTGCCCCACCGGCAGCGGCCGCTAATGTGGCGCCACCGGAGTAGGCGAACAGATTTAATACTCTAACAGGTCGATTGGCAGACGCCACTTTCTCCCGGATAAAATCCCAGTTAGCGGCCTGCTCGGGGAATACTCCGGTATGCTTAAAATTCATAGGCTTCACATTGAAAGTCAAGAAATCTTTGTACCGAATTTGCCATCTTTCCGGTAAATGATGTTCCGTCCAATGTCCACCACCGGAGTTGGAACGCAGATATCTGGCATCAAAACGTTTCCAAGACTCGATTCTTTTTGGAGTGTTCCAGATTACCTGAGGGTCGGGACGGATTAGAATATACTTTCCCCAGCGCTCTAAACGTTCCCCATCGGAAGCATCCAAAACTTCATAATCCTTCCATTCATCCGACATCCAAATCATCGTTATCCTCCTGGGTGTTCGGGTTTTCCTCAATTTCCGGAGGGATCTGTTCATGCTCCGGATGGCTTTGTAAATAGGCATCCCAATTTGCTTTCGTGTGAACCGTACAAATTATATACGGCGCAGAAACGCCTACGTTCTTATCCCCGTCAATTCCCTTATAATTCTCTACAGGATCACCATTTTCGTCCACCAAATAAATATATCCGTCAATCGTGTGGGTATAAAGCAACCCGTTTTTCGCTGCATTCGCAATCTGATTCACCTGATATTGCGTTTTCTTTACTATTGCTCGTTTTGTCAGAACTGCCTGATTCACTGTGGCCAATTTCTTGCAATATTCATTGGCGACACAGCCACAACTTTCGCAAAAGTCCACAACCACATGGCAATCACAACTATCTTCCGGAACATCTTCTTCATAAACCAAAGCGCCCGAGACTCGCGTGGACGTCCGAATATCCATACTGCACGCATCAGTTGCCAGTTTACCGCAATCCAGACAAACGTTTACCCAAACCATACCTTCGGTGCTATAAAGCGGAATATCGGTTTTGCCTGCATGGAGCGGTTGCATGACCTTCTTCCAGAGTTGACCGGCTGGGTTACTTCTGTCTGCTCCGGTAAGTGTAATCACTTCAGGCGTATCGTATCCACACCAAACGGCCGTAGTATAATATCCCGTAAAGCCACAGAACCAGCGGTCTTTATAATTGGAAGTAGAACCCGTCTTACCGGCAACAGAAATGCCGGGGATTCTTGTATTATAACCGGTACCGCCATCCACCGCGTTTTTCAGGCAATAGTTCATATAATTGATTGCTTTATCACCCAGAACCTTCACATAATCCTGCGTGTTATCCAAAACAACTCTACCATCACTGTCATAGACCTTTGTATAGGTTCTGGATTCCCGACGCACACCGTCATTGGCAAAGGTTGCATAGGCCTCCGCCATATCACGAATGGTAACGCCGTGGGTAGGCGCGCCCATTCCCAAGGGAGAGTAATCAACATCCGAAAAGACAGTTCCGTTTGAATTTACAAAATTATCTGTCAAAGTCGACAATCCGAACATTTCCTTGGCAAAATAGTAACTGTAACTTGTTCCCATATTGTCCAATGTGTTAACGGAGACTGCGTTAATGGAGGACATGACTGCTTGCAAAATCGTACTGGAATAACTATAGGTTCTGCCATCATTGTAAGGAAACGGCCGTTCATTTCTGTAATAAAGGGGCATATCCAATCCAACGGATGCAGGCGTAATCAATCCCAACTCAAAAGCCGGTCCGTAAACAGATAACGGTTTCATGGAAGAACCGGGTTGCAACTTTGCCTGTGTCGCTCGGTTTCTACCGAAGTGCGTATCCTTTTCGCCGACACCGCCGGCCATACCAACAATATCTCCCGTTCGATTATCGATGACAATCATGCCGGATTGTAATTGCTGTAAACTTTGCGCCGTGGGAATATTCTCCAAATTCTGATAAATGGCATCAATTTGGTTTTGGACATCCATATCCAAGGTGGTATAGATGCTGAAGCCGCTCTGAGACACCATGTCCTTGTAACGGGTCTTTGCCTTGGTGTCCAAAGAATCCCAGTCAACGCCGTTCTGCTTAGCCAAATCCTCGGCCACATCCTCCAGCACGGTGTCTACAAAGTAAGAGTAGACTTCCTGGGATGCGTCGGTGCCAATATTCAGGCGGCTGCCACAAACGGGACAGTAGTAACCGTTACCGGTTTGGAAGCTGGAAACGATGCCTTCGTAATCACAGCTTGTGTTATCACAGTACTCCCACTTATCTTCCTCGGAAATACCTTTCT
>JAZKZB010000047.1:0-3999 GCA_045612425.1 Faecousia sp. | reverse complement strand
AAACCGCACCGGTGATCGGAAGACAGCGCAGGATTTGGGTGTGCTTTCCTGGTATGAGGAGGCAAACCGTCAACTGTCCTATACCATGGGCAACATGGAGAAGGAAAATGTAGAGAAACTCTACGGGGATGTTTTACATTTGTCTGCTTCTCAGGTGAGCCGGCATTCCGAATGTGTTATGGCATATTTTCTGGAATACGGCTTGCGGGCGAAGGAACGCAAAGAGGCGGAAGTGAATCCTGCGGAATTTGGCAGTTATGTACATAAGGTGCTGGAACAAACAGCAGAAGAAGTAATGGTTAAGGGTGGATTCCACGAAGTCAGTTTGAAAGAGACGATGGAAATTGCCCTTTCTTATGCGCAGGAATATGAACAGGAGCATTTTGCGCAGTTGGAATCCCAAAGACTCCGCTATTTGCTTTTGCGCAACCGTCAGGAATTAGATATGGTGGTGGAAGAACTGTGGCAGGAGTTAAGCGCATCTCAGTTTGTGCCTAAGGCAATGGAACTTTCCTTTGGAGATGGGAAACAATTGCCTGCCATTCCTATTTCAGGAGATACCATGGATGCCAAACTTCGCGGATTTGTGGACCGGGTGGATGTTTGGCAAAGGGAGGGTCGAAATTATTTCCGGGTGGTGGATTACAAGACCGGAAAGAAGAATTTTGACTATTGCGATGTGTATAACGGCGTGGGATTGCAAATGCTTTTGTATTTGTTTGCCTTGGAGGCAGGAGACTACCTCGGGGAAAATCCTGTGGGTGCCGGCGTGCAGTATTTTCCGGCAAGAGCATCTGTGCTGGCAGTGGACGGCAATTTGTCAGAGGAAGAAGCGGAAAAGGTCAGAAGTAGCGAATGGAAACGAAAAGGGTTGCTTCTGAATGACCCGGAGGTGCTGAAGGCGATGGATCCGGATGCAACAGGGCGGTTGTGCTGTACGTTTAAGAAAGACGGCACCATTACCGGTGATGTGGCGGATGCGGGCCAGATGAAATGCCTGAAGAATCATGTGATGAAACTTCTGAAAGACATGGTAAACGATATTGCTTCCGGAAATGTAAAGCCCAACCCTTATACCCGGGGGGAGGCGTTTAACGCCTGTACCTATTGCCCGTATGGAGCCGTTTGCCATCAGGCAACGGTGACGGGACGGCGGAATTACAAGGCAATGAAAGCACCGGAATTTTGGGAAAAACTGGGAAAGGAGGAGTAAAACCATGGCGGAAATATTAACGGCCCAGCAGTATCAGGCGGTAACCGGTCGGGGCGGTAATCTTTTGGTTGCGGCAGCAGCAGGCTCCGGCAAAACAAAAGTTTTGGTGGATCGGGTAATGGGATACCTGCTGGACGAAGAAAATCCTGCCAATTTGGATGATTTTCTGATTATTACTTATACAAAAGCGGCCGCCGCGGAATTGCGTGGAAAGATTGCGGCAAAATTGGCTGAGAAAATGGCAGAACATCCTGAGAATTTGCATTTGCAGCGACAGATGCAACGGCTTTATCTGGCCAAAATTTCCACGGTTCACTCCTTCTGCTCAGACCTTCTGAAGGAACATGCCTACCGTTTGGATTTGCCCGGGGATTTTCGGGTTGCGGAGGAAAATGAATGCAGGGAATTGCGGGAAATGGCAATGTCTCAGATTTTGGATGAGATTTATGATTGCTTAGAGACCAATCCGCAAATACATGCCTTTTTGGATACGCAGGGATTAGGCCGGGATGATCGCAGTGTTCCCAAGATTGTCATGAAGGTATACAATAGCGCCCAATGCCACATGGATCCGGAAAAATGGCTGAATAACTGCATTGCCAATTCCCGAACAGAGGGAATCGAAGATGCAGGCAAAACCAGATGGGGGCAATATTTGATAGAAGATTTGTTCTCTGCTCTGGATTTTCATATCGAGGCTATCAGTAAATGTATTGCGCAGGCATCGGAAGTTCCGGATTTAGACGGCTGTGTTAAGAATTTGCAGGATTTGCTGGAGCAAATGCAATATTTGCGGAAGTCTTCTACTTGGGATGAGGTCTACGAACGGCTGGACATTCGGTTTGAAAGATTGACATTTCCGAGAAAATGCGCCTGCGAGGATTTGGTGGAGAAGATCAAGGTTGTCCGCACTGCGTTTAAGGATTGGTTGGAGAAAAAAAGGAAGAATGTTACCGGAACATCGGCGCAAGTGTTGGAAGACATGAAACAATGCATGGCTTCCACTGAGGGTTTGGTGCAACTGATAAAACGGTTTTCTCAACAATATAGCAAATTGAAACAAGCAAGACGGGTGCTGGATTTCGGGGATTTGGAGCAAAACACATTGGATTTGCTTCTCGGAAAGGGCAGAAATGGAATTACCGGCATAGCAAAGGAAACGGCCAGTCGTTTCCGGGAAATTATGGTGGATGAATATCAGGATTCCAATGCAGTGCAAGATGCCATTTTTATGGCATTAACGTCTCAGCGGAAGAATTGCTTTATGGTGGGGGACGTGAAACAGTCCATTTACCAATTTCGGCTGGCAGATCCCGGAATCTTCTTGGAAAAATATCAAGATTATCGCAATTTTGATGAGGCGTTTCCCGGGCAGGACAGAAAGATTTTACTATCTCACAATTTCCGCTCCGGGGATGCGGTACTGCAAGGGGTAAATGATGTTTTTTCCTATTGTATGTCACCTGCTTTGGGTGGACTTGCTTACGGGCAGGAGGAAGCCTTAAAGGAAGGAATTCCCCACACACCCTTGGGTGAGGCGGAAGTGGAACTGCTTGCCTTGGAAGTCAATGCAGATACGTATTCCGAAGAAGCCACTTTGGTGGCGAACCGGGTTAAGGAATTGCTGGACGGCAATCACATGGTGCGGGGGGATAAGGATACTTTGCGTCCCATCCAACCGGAGGATATTGCGATTCTAATGCGATCTCCCGGCAGTACCGGCAGATATGTATGCGATGCGCTGAAAAAAGAGGGGATTCGCTGTGTCAGCGGTGGCGG
The DNA here is from genome assembly GCA_045612425.1 of Faecousia sp. Taxonomy (GTDB): domain Bacteria; phylum Bacillota; class Clostridia; order Oscillospirales; family Oscillospiraceae; genus Faecousia. The sequence goes on along the minus strand of JAZKZB010000047.1, from coordinate 1,007 downwards.
AGAGGATTTGCTAAAGACGGAGGAAATTGAGTTTATGCGCTGCCTTTTGCATGTCATCGACAACCCGAGGCAGGATATTCCGCTCTTAGCAGTATTGGCAAGTCCGGTGTTCGGATTTACGGCGGATGATCTGGCACAACTTCGGGGGAGTGACCGTTACAGTGGTGTGTATGATTTACTCCAAGCCTCAGAAAATCCAAAAGCAAAAACCTTTATGGATTGCTTGAGAAAACTGCGGGAAACTGCCTATACGGAAAATGTTACGAAATTGGTGGAAACTATTTTTACGCAGACCCGGGTAGATAGTTTGTATTCTGCAATGGCGGATGGGGATCATCGAAAAGAAAATTTGTTGGATTTCTTCGCCATGGTTTCCGGTTTTGAACAAATGGGACAGCGACGCTTGGGGCATTTTCTGGCATACCTGGACAATCTGGAAAAAGAAGGATTAAAGACAGAAGAGCAGAATGCAGTAGGCGCTGTAAGTTTAATGAGCATTCATAAATCCAAGGGTTTGGAATTTCCTGTGGTTATTGTTTGCAATCTTTCAAAAACTTTCAATGCGGAAAGTCTGCGGGAGCAAGTGCTTTGCGACCGGGACTTAGGGTTAGGTCTTGGGGTGGTGGATGAGAAAAAACGGCTTCGTTATCCCACCATTGCCAAACGTACCATAGCGGTGAAGATGCAATCGGAACTGATTGCAGAGGAACTGCGTGTGTTGTATGTGGCGCTGACCCGAGCCCGAGACCGGTTGATTATGACTTATGCTACCGGAAAATTGGATGAGGAGTTGTCTGGTTTTGTGCAACGCATGAAAGTAACAAGGCCGGAACTTCTGTGCCGGGAGGTAAAGTGCCCCGGACAATGGATTTTGTTAACAGCGCTGCAACGTTTGGAGGCAGGAGAACTGTTTTCGCTCGGTGGGAATCCCGGAATGGGAGAAGTTTCCAAATACCCATGGAGAATTCGCGTTATGGGATATGGGGATAAGTCGGAGGCCAAGCGGT
>JAZKZB010000046.1:0-5470 GCA_045612425.1 Faecousia sp. | reverse complement strand
CCATATCCAAAGTGTTATGATGGGTATAGAAAGGACGGGCAGAAGCGCCGATTTCAAAGGGTGTCAAAATGGGCGTGTCCACTTCCAAAAAGCCCTTGGAATCCAAGAAATGACGCAGTTCCCGCAGAATTTGACTGCGCTTTACAAAGGTATCTTTCACTTCCGGGTTCACAATCAAGTCCACATACCGCTGGCGGTAACGGATTTCCTGATTGGTCAAACCGTGGAACTTTTCCGGCAGAGGAAGCAAGGACTTAGCAAGCAGGGTGGCTTCATGAACCCGAACAGAGATTTCTCCACGCTCGGTTTTGAACACGTCACCGGCCACGCCCACAATATCCCCGATATCGTTTTTCTTAAAGCGGGCAAAGGAGGCTTCGTCCATTTCGTCAAACTTCAGGTACAACTGGATTTTTCCGGTATTGTCCTGCAAATCGCAGAAGGAGACTTTGCCCATTCCCCGCTTACTCATAAGACGGCCGGCCAATCGAACGGTTTGGCCCTCCATTGTCTCAAAATTCTCTTTAATAGCGGTGGAATCGGAAGTCACTTCAAACTTTGTCTGCACGAAGGGGTCAAACCCTTCTGCACGTAAATTGTCCAACTTTTCCCGACGGACTTTCATCTGGTCGGATAGAGACATTTCGGCCTGAGGTACAAATTTTGCCATATCTTATCCCTCGCGAGAAACGGAAATGACCTTCATTTGGTAGGAACCGGCAGGGGCATTCACCGTAAAGACATCACCCTCGGATTTTCCCACAATGGCACGGCCAAAGGGAGAATCGTCAGACAACTTATGTTCCATAGGATTGGCTTCCTGAGAACCGGTAATGCGGTATTCCGTCTTTTCGCCGGTCTTTACGTCTTCTACCACCACGGTGCAACCCAAACCCACACGGCCGTTGGTTTCGTTTTCGTCCTCAATAATCACGGCATGGGACAAAATATCCTCAATTTCCGCAATTCGGCCGTACAATTTTGCCTGCTCATTTTTCGCGGCATCATATTCCGAGTTTTCGGACAAGTCACCGTAAGAACGGGCTTCTGCAATCATTGCTGCAATTTCCCGCTCCCGCGTGGTCTTCAAATAGTTCAGTTCCTTTTCTAAATCCTGCAACCGCAGGCTGGTAATTTTATATTCCTTTGCCATAGTCAAAATCCTTTCTTAGCAAAAATATCCATAGTCCTAAACATTATAGTGGAATATTTCCTTTCAGTCAAGGAAATTTTAGAAGTTTTTTGGAGAAATTCAGAAAAAAGCACGGGGATGGCAATATGCCATCCCCAATTCATTCATTGCGCCATCAAGGCATTTACCGCTGCCTGCAACTGTGGGTCTTCTTCATAGGGTAAAGTACCGCTTTGAATCCCAGCCGCCACCTCTGCGCTGACAGGTACGGAAATATCCGGTGTCAAGCCCTTGCCCTCCAAATTAAGTCCATGAATAGGCGTGAAATATTTCCCAACGGAAATTCCGATGGCAGAACCGTCGGACAAGCGGAAAGTATTTTGAAAATATCCTTTCCCGCAGGTCTGTTCTCCCACAATTTTCCCCTTTTGGTATTCGCTGATGGTAACTGCAAAATACTCTGCAGCAGAATAACTATTTCCGTTCACCAGCACCGCCATAGGCAAGTCCAAACAACTTTCTCCGGAAGTTTGAATATCTTCCGCGCCCTTATAATCCACAGCATGGAACACCACGCCTTTCGGCAGGAGATAATCCAATACCTTTACCATCTCGCTTGCATACCCACCGGGATTGTTTCGTACATCAAAAACCAGTTTCGTGGCACCCTGTCCAATTAAATCCTCAATGACGGCAATGGTTTGCGTTGCGCAATTTTGATTAAAGTTTACAATCTTGACAACGCCAACCGTATCCTGAATCAGATACCCTTCCGCCACTTTGGTGGGAATATAAGCGCGGGTAACCTCGCAGGTCATTTCCTCTGCGCCACGCTTAACGGTAATTTTCACCCAAGTATCGGCCTGCCCACGAATCATACCGCGAACGGTTTCCGTGGCCATGCCGGCAATGGACGTATCATCCACTGCCACAATCAGATCCCCCGGTTGGATGCCCGCCTTTTGCGCGCCACCACCTTGGGTTACCTCTAAAACGTCCAGACCCAAACCATCCTGGTTTTGGCGGATGGTTATCCCAATCCCGACATAAACATTCTGCTTGCCTGCCAAATAATCTTCATATTCATCGGCAGGAACGTAGTAACTCCACCGGTCACCCAGCGCGTCAATCATGGCTTGCGCAGCGGCATCTTCTATGGCAATCTTATCCACATTTCCGATGAATTTTTCGGAAACCAACGCCTCCAATTCGCTGAGCTTGGTAAAGCCATTGAGTTTCCAATAGGGCATTCCCACAATCACTGCAGTCACAGTGGCCGTCACCACTATGGTTAGCAGGTAAGGCATTGCTTTTTTGCAAAAGCAAGGTCCTTTTTCCTTGATTGCAGACCAGAAGGTTTCCGTCAACCAAGTTTTTCCCCGTTGCCAGAGATTTCTGCTACGGGCAATTCCCTTGCCGATAGCGCGGGGCAATGTATCAGAAATAAAAAACTGCCATTTTTCCTTGACAACCACCCGGAATTTGCGAAAGAACTCTGAGATTTTTTCTTTGTTCATATTCTCACCTCATAGCAGTTTTCCCACAGCCATGTGGCTGTGGGAGAACCTTTAACCGATGTAAAGCATAGGATCAACAGGCGTATAAACTCCATTTATCAATTTGCGGATTTCAAAGTGCAAATGGGAACCGGTAGAACCACCGGTAGAACCGACACAACCAATCACATCTCCTGCGGCCACAAACTGACCCACTTTCACGGAAGACTTTTCACACATGTGCATATACCATGTGCGGTAGCCGTCACCATGATCAATACATACATACCAGCCGGCGCCGCCTGCCTGGAACTGGTTGGCTATTATCACACCTGCCCGCGTAGCATAAATGGGAGTACAGCCTACCGCCAAATCCACGCCGTTATGCATTTTCCCCACTTCTCCGGTAATTGGGTGGGTACGGGGTCCGAAAACGCTGGATACACGTATATAATCACAAGGCACCAGCCAGGTAACACCGGAAATATTGGATGCAGAACCACCCACACCGGAGCCACCGCTTCCGGCAGGTTTGGTAGTGGGAGGAACCGATGTTGCCAGCCATTCTCTATACTTGGCCTCATCGTACTCCACTTTCAATTGGCTCATCTCATCCACCAGACGATCCGCCAAATCTTCCGCCTCTTCGATATACTGCTGGAACTCATCATTTTTGGTTTTCATCTGGTTTAGAAGTGCTTGCGCCTCGTTTGCTTTTTCATTGATCTGCGCCTGCTTTTGATCCAGCACAGTCAAAGATTCTTCCATTTTACCCTTTTCTGCTTGCAGTTCCTGCTGTACCACGGCAATGGATTCTGCCACGTCGCTCATTTCTTTCAAACGACGATAGTCCGAAACTGCAATTTCCTGCATCATATTCAAACGGTCCAGAAAATCAAAGAAAGAATTGGCCTTGAACAACACTTCCCAATAGGACAGTCCTCCATCCTCTTCCATGGCGCGAATACGCTCTTTATTCTTTTCATTCAGTTCCGCCAAACGTTTTTCGGCCCGTTCCAGTTCTTCCTGCTTGTCCGCAATCAACACGGTATAGGCGGCAATTTGCTCATTTAAGGTATCAATCTGCGCCCCAATCAGACCCATTTGCTGATCCAGCACATCCTTTTGCGCCACCATGGCCTTCATTTCCGTAAGGTTTTCCTGTTTTTTCTTTTCCAGTTCATCAATCTGAGCCTGTACGGAATCAATATCCCCCTGCATTTGATCAATCTGGTTTTTGATTTCACTGGAGGATGCCGCATTTACATTGGGCAAAACACTGGCAATCAAGGCAAAAATCATCACAAAAGCCAGAAAACCGGCCACAATGGAAATCCATAGTCTTTTATTCTTCATTGTACGCTCCTATCAAACAAGTTAAACATCCATAAATTTGCGAATCGACGTCCAACTTCCTACCACACCCACAAACAAGCCCGCAAATGTAAAAATAACAATCATAGGCACAAGTAAGGTATTGAAAGGCACAAAGGTAAACAATTGCAATGTATTTACCATTTCCAACCGGGACAAAAGGAAGTCATACAACAACCATTCCAGCCCGAACGCAATCACTGCGCTCACCATACCCAACGTAAAACCTTCCACAACGTAAGGCAGGCGGATAAATCCATTGGTCGCACCCACCATTTTCATGATGGAAATCTCATCCTTACGGTCATACATTGCCAATTTCACTGTATTGGAAATAATCAACAAACTGACCACCAACAACACCGCAATCATCACAAAAGAAGCAATGCTCAGCACATTTTCCAAAGTGGCAAACCCTTCTGCCAACTCAAAAGAGGCATTCACTTTCGCCACGCCGGGAATCGCCTTCAATTCACTGACTGTCTGTTCAATCAAAGCATTATCTTCCAGCACTACAATGACGCGGTGACGCAAATCTTCCGCCTCCACACCACTAAATGCCGTATCGTCCTGATGGTCGGCAATAAAATCCTTCAGCGCATCTTCTCTATGTTTAAAAGTAGCCTTATAGATATTTTCCAACTGGTTGATTTTCGTTTCGATGGAGCGGGCCTCCGCCTCAGGCAGGGTCTCATCGATATAAACCAGCACCTCGTTGGTCTTATTCAAGTCCTCCACCATCATGCTGACATTATATGTCAGGCAGGAAAAACTGCCCACAATCAGCAGGCAAGCCACCGTAACGCACACAGCGGCAAAGGACATAAAGCCGTGGAGAAAAATGCCCCGAATGCCCTCTTTCAACAAATATCCGATATTATTGATTTTCATACCGATAGTACCCGTCCATTCCGTCGTGGATAATCAAACCATCTTCAATGGCAATGACCCGTTTGGGGAATCGCTCCACCAAATCTTTTGCATGGGTCACCACCAGCATCGTGGTACCCAAATTGTTAATTTCCATCAGCAGACTCATAATTTCCAAAGACATTGCGGGGTCCAAGTTTCCCGTAGGTTCGTCTGCAATGATGGTAGAAGGGTTATTCACCAAGGCTCTGGCGATGGCAAGCCGTTGCTGTTCTCCGCCGGACAATTCTCCGGGATGACGACGGCTTTTTGTATCCAGCCCCACCAAATTCAATACATAGGGCACCCGCTCCCGGATTTCCCGTTCTTTAGCGCCAATGGCTCGCATAACAAACGCCACATTTTCATACACGGTCTTATTCTCAATCAGCCGGAAGTCCTGAAAGACCACACCTACGGTTCTACGCATATAAGGAATTTCCCGTCTGCGAATCCGCTCCAAGGAGTAGCCGTTCACATGCACCGTACCGGAAGTAGGTTGCAACTCGCCGGTAATCAATTTAATAATGGTAGACTTTCCGGAACCGGAAGGGCCCAC
>JAZKZB010000045.1:0-2943 GCA_045612425.1 Faecousia sp. | reverse complement strand
AAGAAGCATGATTTGTTCTTGATCTGCGATGAAGTTTATCGGGAATTTTGCTACGACGATAAGTTTGGTGTTCCCACTATGGCGCAATTTGATGATCTGGATGAAAACTTGGTGTTGATCGATTCTGTGTCCAAGCGTTTTTCTGCTTGTGGCGCCCGTGTGGGATGTGTGGTAACGAAAAACAAGGATTTACAGCAGGCATTGCTTAAGTTCTGCCAGTCCCGTCTTTCTGTAGCCACCATTGATCAAATCGGTGCGGCTGCCTTGTATCAGGTGGATTCTGATTTCTTCCGTGCTTCCAAGAAAATATACCGGGAACGGCGGGATACGGTGGTATCCAAATTGCGAGAAATTCCCGGTGTTTTGGTGGAAGAACCGATGGGAGCCTTTTATGTGATGGCCAGTTTGCCGGTGGACGATGCGGATAAATTCCAACGCTGGCTTTTGGAGTTTTTTGATGATAACGGCGAGACGGTTATGTTTGCGCCCGGTGCGCCCTTCTATGAAACCCCTGGTAAGGGAATCAATGAAGTGCGGATTGCCTATGTTTTGGATAAGAAGGAACTGGAAAGAGCGCTGGATATTCTCGCCAAGGGCATATCTGTATACCGTTCCAGTGTCATGGATGTATCGCCTTGACAAAATAGGGTAAAAAGTGTTAAAATATGATCAATCACTGCGATGAACGGAAAGAGTATCAGTTTGCTATTTTCAGAGAGCCGTTGCCTTGGGTGGAAGCAATGGTATTTATGTGGCTGTGAAAGTGCATCCGGGAGCAGAAAATGGATATTGAGTAATAAATGAGAGTGGAACCGCGGATTTATTCGCCTCTTGTATTTCGGTACAAGAGGCGTGTGTTATTTTAATTCACATGGAGGAATGCAATATGTATTTGTATAATTCTGTTTCCCATAAGAAAGAACTGTTTGTGCCCAATAACCCCAAGTTAGTTAAAATGTATACCTGTGGCCCTACGGTGTACCATTATGCCCATATTGGCAATCTTCGCACCTATATTATGGAAGATGTATTGGAAAAGGCATTGCGCTATTGTGGTTATCCGGTGAAACGTGTGATGAACATCACGGACGTTGGACATTTGGCCTCTGATGCAGATACCGGAGAGGATAAAATGGTTAAAGGAGCAAAACGGGAAAATAAATCGGTAATGGAAATTGCAAAATACTATACTGATGCCTTTTTTGCAGACTGCGATAAGTTGTGCATTAAGCGCCCTGATGTGATTGAACCGGCTACGAATTGCATTGACGAGTATATTCACATGGTGCAGACGTTGCTGGATACGGGTAAGGCGTATTTGGCTGGCGGTAATGTGTATTTTAATACGGCTACTTTGGACAAATACTATGTATTCGGCGACCATGACGAAGAGGATTTGGCAGTTGGTGTGCGCGAAGGTGTAGAAGAGGACACCAACAAAAAGAATAAAAACGACTTTGTGTTGTGGTTTACTAAGAGTAAATTTGATGACCAGGCTTTGAAATGGGATTCGCCATGGGGTGTTGGTTATCCCGGCTGGCATATCGAGTGTTCTTGTATCTCTATGAAGCATTTTGGGGAAGATTTGGATATCCATGCCGGCGGTATTGATAATGCATTTCCCCATCATACCAATGAAATTGCCCAATCCGAGAGTTATCTTGGCCATAAATGGTGTAATTATTGGTTCCATGTGCACCATTTGAATACCGATACCGGCAAGATGAGTAAGTCTAAAGGAGAATTTTTGACGGTGTCTTTGCTGGAAAGCAAGGGGTATGATCCCATGGCTTATCGTTTGTTCTGCTTGCAAAGCCACTATCGTCGGAATTTGGTGTTTTCCTGGGAAAATCTGGATAATGCAGTGGTTGCATACGAGAAACTGGTAGCCAAAATTGCCGCTTTGAAAGAAGATGGGGAAGTGGATATGGATGCCTTTGCAGAGTTAAAGGAACGCTTCCTAACTGCTTTAAACGGGGATTTGAATACCTCTCTGGCGGTAACGGCTGTTTATGATGTTTTGAAGGCAAAATGCAACGATGCAACAAAGCGGTATGCCATTGCGGATTTTGACCGGGTACTCTCCTTGAAGTTGTTGGAATCCGCACAGAAGTTGCAAAAAAAGCAGAAAGAGGAAGAAACGGCATCTGCCGACCCGGAGATTGATGCATTGGTTGCGTTACGCACGCAGGCGAAGAAAGACAAAGATTTTGCAAAGGCTGACCAAATTCGTGAGGAACTGAAAGCGCGAGGAATCGAAATTATCGATACCCCCCAGGGCGCAAAGTGGAGAAAGGTATGAAATTACTAATTCTTGACGGCAATTCTGTTATTAATCGCGCTTTTTTTGGTGTTCGCCCCTTGACCAACCGAAAGGGGTTATTTACCCACGCCATTTATGGATTTTTAAATATCCTGGAGCGAATGGAAAAGGAAGAGAACCCCGATGCGGTCTGTGTTTCTTTTGATCTCCATGGGCCGACTTTTCGCCATCTGAAATACGAGGGATATAAGGCAAACCGTCATGGGATGCCGGAGGAATTGGCCCAGCAAATGCCGGTCATGAAGGATGTTTTGCGGGCAATGAATATTCCCATCTATGAATGTCAGGGCTGGGAAGCCGATGATGTTATCGGCACAGTTGGGCGAATCTGCTCGAATAATGGCTGGGAGTGCGTGATTGCGACCGGCGACCGGGACAGTTTGCAACTGATTGACGAGAATGTAAAGGTGAAATTGGTGATTTCCAAGCCCGGCCAAACGACAACTACTTTGTATGATGAGGAAACTTTCCGGCAAGAGTATGGCTTTGCGCCCAAGCGCATGGTGGATTTGAAGGCATTGATGGGGGATTCTTCTGATAATATTCCCGGTGTTCCCGGTGTGGGCCCCAAGACTGCGACGCAGCTGCTGATAAGTCGGATCGTAGCCATGTCGTTCTGT
>JAZKZB010000044.1:0-7880 GCA_045612425.1 Faecousia sp. | reverse complement strand
TGATGATGATGAGTTTTACCATTACGACACCCCTCTTACAGTAAAACACGAAACAGAAGCACTTATGGAAGCAGGATTTTCTTCTGTCCTGGTGCTGAAAAATTGGGGAGCGACCTATATCATAAAAGCAGTTAAGTAAATAACAATTTGGCGAAGGAGTGAAAATATATGGATAAAGAAACCATTGGAACCGTACGATCTGTTGCAAAACAATGGTGGTTAAAAGTGAATACAAAACCTATCCGAATGGGCGCCTTGGACGGCGCAACCTTTCCGCATATCATTAAAGTGCAGTATGTTGTGGATGGGAACACCTACATTAAGAGAAAATGGATTGGCGCAGGTAAAGAAGTTCCTGCTGTCGGGAGCAATCTCACAGTCCTTTATTGTACCGCCAAACCGAGCAAGGCAAAAATCCTCTAATGAAAAAAGTGATTTTAAGGTGATAACATGTACATAACAAATACGATAACTTCAAGACGAACCATAAGAAAGTTTAAGGATACTCCTATCGATAGCAAACTTTTAACAAAATATGTGAATAACGCAAGACTGGCTCCAAGCGCCCTTAATTTACAACCTTTAAAATATATTGTGATTAAAAGCGGCGATATGTGCACCAAACTTTTCCCACTTCTAAAATGGGCCGGTTATCTACGCGGTGCGTATACACCGGAGGAGCATGAGCGCCCAACCGCATATATCGTGGTCTGTGGCGACACCGATATTCGGCAAGCCGGATATGAGACCGATGTAGGCGCCGCAATAGAGAATATCATACTCTCTGCCTTAGAAGATGGCATTGGTGCTTGTTGGATTGCCTCTGTGGATCGCGTAGAAACATCCAAACTTTTAAATCTACCGGAAAATATTGTTATCGCAAGTGTGGTCGCTTTAGGCTATCCCGCAGAAACACCGAAAGAATGTGCAATGTTAGACGGCGATGTGAAATACTACCTACAAGACGGGACTTTGTTTGTACCGAAACGCTCCATGGATGAAATCCTTCTGAATATCCTTTAAAATTACCAATATCATTTCCGCAATACAAACACTCAAAAAAGTAAAATGGATTCTTCATTATCTTAAAAACGCGCAAACAAAAACTGCTGTGGAAATTTCCACAGCAGTTTTTTATTTAGAGTGGGCCGTGAACCTGCATAAACAAGCCGGAAAAAATCAAACCAACAACCGTAAAAACAGCCCCGGTAATGATCATAAAGAGAACACTCCCTGACCTTTTTCCACGTTTGCGTTCCACATATTCCCCGTAGGTTTCATGTTTTAATCCACCACCGGGAATCAACAGATGAACAGCACGAGACAGAACAAATCCCACACCATCCATAGCGCCCTCCTTGGAAAGCCACATCAGCAAGCCAAGAAACAGCACCAATATACCGGGCAAAAAGCAGGCATCACTCAAAACACGAAACGCATCCACTTCAGATAACGCAAAAATGTTTTGTTTCAGAGCGTAGACAATCGCAAAAACCAGACATATTCCATTGGAAATGCCATATTTTAACAATCTATCCTTGACTGTCTTACTCACAGTCCCAGTTCCTCCTTGTATTTCTGTTCTTCCGCATCGTTACAACGCACGAAGTGACCGGGCTTAATTTCCCGCAAGGTAGGTTCCTGAACGGAATAATCATGGGAAGCCAAAGGATTGTAAATAATACGCTCGCGCTTCTTTTCCAAGTGGGGGTCCGGCAACGGAATGGCAGAAAGCAACGCCTTGGTATATGGGTGCAAAGGATTTGCAAACAATTCTTCCGAACTTGCCAATTCCACCATGTGACCGTAATACATAACGCCGATACGGTCGGAGAAATACTTAACAACGGACAAATCGTGGGCAATAAACAGAACGGTTAAATTCAAAGTTTCCCGCAATTCGTTCAGCAAATTAATCACCTGCGCCTGAATCGAAACGTCCAAGGCGGAAATGGGTTCGTCGGCAATCAGCAATTCGGGGTTCATAATAATCGCCCGGGCAATACCGATACGCTGACGCTGACCGCCGGAGAATTCATGGGGGTACCGGCTGGCATGTTCCCGAACAAGACCAACGGTCTCCAAAATCTTGAAAACCTTCTCCTCAATTTCCTTCTTGTCCTTCATGCCCTGAATCACAAGGCCTTCAGCAATGGTTTCCTTGACAGTCATACGGCCGTCCAGGGAGGAAATGGGGTCCTGGAAAATCATCTGAATGTCAGTCACCACACCGGCCTTCTTATGGTCAGCCTTTGCCTTTGCAATTTCCCCTCTCAACTCGGAAATCCGGGCGGTGCATTGCGAAATTTTCTCCTTAGCCTCCGGGTCGGTGCTCTTGGACAGAGCGCGAATCTGGTTTCTATTGCGGGCAATCTCATCCCGATAAGACTTTGTGCCTGCCGCAATTCTGCGTCCCTTGTAATAGATACTACCGGAAGTAATGTCATAAAGTTTGATAATGGAACGACCGGTGGTGGTTTTACCGCAACCGGACTCACCAACCAAGCCAAACACTTCACCCTTCTTGATGTCAAAACTAACATCATCTACCGCTTTGGTTTTTCCGAAATATTGGCAAAGGTGCTCAACTTTCAGCAGAACTTCTTGATTATCAGCCATTGTCAGCACCTCCTGCTTTCTTCATTCTGGCAATACGGTCTGTAATTGCCTTGGGCACGTCCACATGGGGTGCATCGGGGTGAAGCAACCATGTTGCTGCGCTATGGGTTTCGGAAACCTCAAACATAGGCGGTTGCTGTTCAAAATCAATATGCATAGCGTACTTATTACGCAGAGCAAAGGCGTCGCCAACGGGAGGATACCGCATATCGGGAGGTGTACCGGGAATTGCATCCAATTTTTCCTTCGTATCCAAGTCCGGCATTGCGGAAAGCAACGCCCAAGTGTAAGGATGCTTCGGGTCATAGAAGATATCATCGGCAGTACCGTATTCCACGATTTTACCGGCATACATAACCGCAATATCGTCCGCCATGTTAGCCACAACGCCAAGGTCGTGGGTAATGAAGATAACGGACAGATTCCGTTCCCGTTTCAGATTGTTGATCAATTCCAGAATTTGCGCCTGAATGGTCACGTCCAATGCAGTGGTGGGTTCATCACAAATCAGAATTTCAGGGTCAGCAGACAACGCAATAGCGATAACAATACGCTGACGCATACCGCCGGAGAACTCAAAGGGATATTGGGTAAAACGCATACGCGGTTCGCTGATACCCACTTCCTCCATCAGTTTAATTGCCTTTTCCTTCGCCATGGACTTGGTCAATTTGTAAACAACCTTAGATGCTTTCTCCTTCAGGTAGTCCACAATTTCCACGCAGCGCGCATGGGCATCAATATCCGCAACCACATCCTGCTGATACTTTTTCTCCAAACGTTCCACAACAGAAACGATTTCCGCCTGCAATTCTTCCAAATCCAGCAAGGACATAGGAATCACTTTCCATTCCACATCCTTACCCTTGGCAATCATGGCATCATACTTCTTCTGTTGTTTCTGGAAACGTTCTTCTTCCTTAGGATTGAAGACAACGCCATGGAAATAGCCATGAATTGCGCTGTACAAACTGGTGCGGAAAGTGTAAGCAACACTATCCTTCACGATTTCCAGTCGGTCAATGGAATCTTCCACCTTATCTGCCAGTTCCTTGGCATACTTTTCAGCAGACTTTTGTTCCAAAACACCGGAGAAGAAAGTCTTGGCTTCCTGCAGAGCAGTAATCACAGCCTTTTTCTTCTCAACGGACTGATTATGAGAAAATACAACGCCTGCTTCCTGCATAGGAAGGAACTCATTCATGAAATTCTCGTTCAAATAACGAAGTGTAATGTCATTGAGTTCCTCAATGTTCTGAACCGTCAGGTTTTCGCCGGGATGGCAGATCGCGTAGAATCCAATCCGGAAGAAGTTGGGCTTCGTTTGATCCAGCATTTCCCGAACCAAGCCTTCCAGATGCTGAATGGCATCCAAAACCGTCTCAGGAAGCCCCAACGCATTTTTTTCCGCCTTGTACTTTGTGGCATTGGAAAGTTCCTCAATAATGGCAGGAATCCGATCGGCATACTTCGCGGTGAAGAAAGGTTCGTTCACTTTCTTCATGGTATTGATATACTCCCGCAAAATGGTCTTTCCATCCAACTTTTGGTTTTTGCTTGCTTTAAATTGCACATCTTCAATGCCAGTCAGCATATCACTGACAGAAGAAGCGGCCAAATTGTAGGCATTTTCCAGTTTGTTCGCCTGCACGCAGAACTTATCAAACGTTGCAACCAGTTCCTTAACCCGCGCTTCACAACCGGCATCCCCACCGGCAATCATCTGCGTTTGTAACAAAGCCAAAGTACGGTTAAAATCTTTGCGGGATTCAATACGGCTGGCCTTATTTTTCAGAAGCATTGCCTCAGTAATTTGTTTACCGATTCTGACAATGGGGTTCAAGGAAGACAGCGGGTCCTGGAAAATCATGGCAACTTTGTCGCCACGGATTTTATACATTTCCTCTTCGTTAATTTTCAGCAAATCCCTGCCGTCATAGAGGATTTCGCCACCCTCGATGATGGAGTTGCCCGCCAAAATGCCCATGATGGCACGGCTGGTAACCGATTTGCCGGAGCCGGATTCGCCTACAATCGCCAAGGTTCTCCCCTTCTCCAAATCAAAGGAGATATCACGAACGGCCTGAACCTTACCGTTATTGGTGCGGAAAGAAATCCGCAAATTCTTCACTTCAAGATTCTTTGCCATTATTCATCCGCTCCTCTCAACGAAGGATTGAAGGCATCCCGCAGGCCGTTACCAAACAAGTTGAAAGAAATTTCAAGCAAGGAGATAAACAGTGCAGGGAACAAAATAATATGGGGGAAACTTTGCAAATACTGACGTGCGTTGGCAATCATAGTACCAACAGATGTCATGAAGGGGCTATCCAGGTTTACAATGCCCAAATAAGTCAAACTGGACTCTGCGAAAATAACCCCGGGAATAACCAACACGCTGGTGGTAATCAACGTACCCAACGCATTGGGGAAAATGTGACGGAACATAATCCGCGCATCGCTGGCGCCCAGAACCCGAGCCGCCAAAACGTACTCCTGACCCTTATATCGGTAGAACTGCATACGCACCGTAGATGCGGTACCAATCCAACCCGTAAGCACGAAGGCGAACAGCAACGACGGGATAACGCCCACCTTTTTCGCAAGGTGCAACTGGAACAAAGTCGTCACCACCATAAACGGCACACGGGACAGGATATCGGAGAAGCGCTCCATAAGCATATCCACAGCACCGCCGTAGTAGCCTTCAATGGCGCCGTAAATCGTACCGATAAACAAATTGATCACAGAAATACAAACTGCAAAAATCAAACTAAACCGGGCGCCGGTTGCCAGTCTGGTCAAAATATCATAACCCATGCCATCCGTACCCAATGCAAAACTGGGTTCAAAACCGTACTTATATTCAAAATAGGTGTAAAGGAAAATACGGCACTTGTAAGAGATAGAAGAAGAGTCACCGGTAATGGTAGCATAGCGGTAACGATCCTCTGCCTCAGGATTTTGCGCGCCGGGGTCACCCTCTACACGCAAGGAATGATAGTCCCCATCTTTACCGGTCGTCTTATAGATATTGGTATAGTTGCCCTGCGCATCCAACTTGGGCGCGCCTTTCTTATTGGCCTCAAACCAGACGTTCGCATCTGTAATGGTATTGTCGCTGACAGCAGGATAAATAATTTGGGTATTGTGTTCCAACTGCCATGCCTGAATATCTTCATACTGTGCCTTGGACAAAGTCATATAGAGAAAGCCATTGGTCACATAGGTGTCCATATCCGCTTTGTAAGTCACCTTGCCGGTCTTATCTACATTGGGTTCCGAAATATTGGAAAAAACCTGGTAACCGGTTTCCTCACCGATGGCGGCGTAGTATCTCATATTGGCTTCGCTCAAGGTCATTTCCTTGGTGCCGTTCCAAAAATTCAGGCCCAAATCCACGCACAAATTATTTTTAGGCGTCAATTTAGTGTAATAAAGATAAGTGGTATCCGTAGGATCATCGGTATAGGTGTTGGAGCAGAAAATGGGCACAACGATGGCATACAGTACCAAAATACAAATAATGATTGCAGCAACCACAGAAGATTTGTTCTTGCAGAAGCGGTTAAACGCATCCCGGAAGTAACTAATCTGCTTTGTTTCCAGTTTTTGATCGTGGAAACGGGAAGTATCTTCCACAAAGCGGAATTTCTCCGCAGGAATATTCAGATTCTTTTTCTTATCCATTATTTCTTGCTCCCCATTCTGATTCTCGGGTCAATGAAACCGTAACTCAAGTCCACAACAATACCGGCTGCCAAACCAATCATGGTATAGAAAGCAGAAAGCAACAGGAAGAAATTATAGTCCAAAGAGTTAATGGAATCCACATACAACGGGCCCACACCGGGAACACCGAAAATGTTTTCAATAATCAAACTACCGCCCAACACTGCGATGACTTCGCTGATGATGGAGGGGAAAATGGGAACCATGGCATTGCGCAATGCATGACGCACTGTAGTCTGCGCTTTGGTAAGCCCCTTTGTTCGGGCAAGAAGCAGATAATCGCTGGTGAGCACTTCCGTCAATTCTGCGCGGGTAAACCGGGCATAGCCGGCAATAGAGCCCAAAGCCAGTGCCAAAACCGCAGGAATCATACTGCGGAACATGCTGGCAGTAAAGAAATTCGTACCTGCATTCATCACGATGGGGAATAACTGCAACTTAAAGCAAAGCGTATACTGAATTAAAAAAGCATAAACGTAACTGGGAACAGACACCAAAACCATAACACCGGTAGAAATAAAATGGTCCTGCCATCTATTCTTCTTCAACGCCGCATAGATACCCAAAGCCAAGCCAATCGGCACGGCAAACAAGGAAGAATATGCGTTAACCAAAATCGTAGGAGGCAATTTGCTCAAGAACACCTGGAAGCAATCCTGACCAAAATACAGTTTTTCGCTAATGCCCCAATTCCCGCCAAAAATAGTTTTAATAACAAAGTTTAAATACTGCACACCCAGCGGGATGGGATTGCCATTTCTGTCCGTTAAGCCCTGACGAAAACGACTTTGCAGAACCAACTGCATGTCCTTACCAAACATGGTAGCAGTTTCGTTTGGCAATAAACGAACCAGAATAAAACAGATAGAGATAATAATAAAGAATGTCAACAGCATAAACAGAATACGCTTTACGACATATTTCGCCATATCCATATCTAATTTCCTCCTTTATATTTTGATTGCGCATACATATCACGCATTAATTTTTTCCTTTGGAGGGATATTAACCGCAGAGAACTCCCTTGCAAGCATATCCTTAGTATACACCGGCAAAGCAGAATTACCCGCACGGCCGAATGAAACAAACACTGAACGCCAATAGAAACCAGGTAAAACCGACCTTGGCTTGCCTGGTTTCTATTGGAGTCCAGCCCTTGCAGATTGTCTGACAATACGCAAGGGTCTGGAATAGGGGTTGCCCCCTATTCCAGACTTAATTTAGACTATATGATTATGATAATGGTTTCTGAATTAGGTGTAATCCAGAGTGCCACCCTGCTGTTGCACGAATGCAGCCCATTCAGCATCGGAATAGTTGTAAGTGTAGTACTTCACACCGCCGAAGCCCATACCGAAGATGTATTCTTCAGTCTTGTACTTGATCTGCATACCACGCAGAGAAGCGCTGGCGTCGTCCATGATGGGCACGAAGTTGTAGTTCAACAGAACTGCACCTTCCAGAGCGCTCAGGATGTCCAGACGGACAGAGGGATTCTCGTCAGCAGCGCCACAGGAATAACCTTCCAA
>JAZKZB010000043.1:0-7730 GCA_045612425.1 Faecousia sp. | reverse complement strand
TATGCGTCATCCTGCCGCAGTGGCTACCATTAAGAAGTTCATTAACGAACTGGTCTAATCAATAGGAGGATACATATTATGGCTTTGAAAGGTCTCGATATTTTTAAGCTGTCTCCTAAGAAGAACTGTAAGGAGTGCGGCAGCCCCACCTGTATGGCATTCTGCATGAAGGTGGCGCAGGGCGCTGCAGAAATTGACAAGTGCCCCTACTTCTCTGACGATGCAAAGGCAATGCTCAACGAGCAGACTGCCCCTCCCATGAAGACCATCTCCGTGGGCGATCACAAGTTGGGCGGCGAAACCGTTTTGTTCCGTCATGAAAAGACTTTGGTCAACAAGAACCTGTACGCAGTTTCTCTGTGCACCTGCATGGACGATGCTACTGTGGATGCCAAATTGGCTGACCTGCAGAAGGTTGATTATGAACGTATCGGCGAACGGATGTATGTGGAATTTGTATTTGTTGCCAATACTCAAAATGATCCTGCTGTCTACGCAAATCTGGTCAAGAAGGCTGCCGCTACCGGTCGTAGTCTGGTTTTGGAATGCTGGGACGTGGAATGCGCCAAGGCCGCTTTGGAAGTATGCGGTAAGGACGTGATTCTGGACGGCGCTACCCCCGACAACTGGGAAGCCATGAACGCTTTGGTTACCGAAAAGGGTGTTGTTCTGGGTGTTTGGGCTGAAAATATTTCCGATTTGTACGACACTGTGAAGAATCTGGAAGCCAAGGGCAACAAGAACCTGGCTTTGGATGTCACCGGTAAGACTGCTAAGGAAACTTTGGCCAATGCGGTTTTGGTGCGTCGTACTGCCATTAAGGACGGCGACCGTTCCTTCGGCTATCCCTCCATCGTGAATCTGGTGAAGTTGGCAAAGGGTGACGACCGCCTGCAAACTGCTTATGCGGCTATGTTCACCGAAAAGTACGCTTCTATCATTGTAATGGAAAACATGACCTATGCTCAGGCTCTGCCTTTGTACGGCCTGCGTCAGAACATCTACACCGACCCCCAGAAGCCCATGAAGGTGGAAGCAAAGATTTATCCCCTCAACGGCGCAGACGAAAATTCTCCCTGCGCTCTGACTGTGGACTTCGCTTTGACTTACTTCCTGGTTTCCGGCGAACTGGAACGTTCCAATCAGCCTGTGAACCTGATTATCACCGACGCTTCCGGTATGTCCGTTTTGACTGCATGGGCTGCCGGTAAGTTCTCTTCCTCCACCGTTAAGAAGACCTTCGAGGAACTGGATATTGAAAACAAGATTAAGAACCGCACCCTGATTATCCCCGGCAAGGTTGCCGTTATGAAGGGCGAAATTCAGGAAAAACTCCCCGGCTGGAACGTGGTTGTCGGTCCTCTGGAAGCCGTGCAACTGCCCAAGTACATGAAGGATAAGGAATACGAAGCCGCCGCGGCTGCCGCTGCTGCTGAAAATGCATCTAAGGCCGCTACAGTGGTTGCCGAGCCCGAACTGACCTTCGAAGAATTGCTGGCTACCAAGGTTCCCAAGATTGAAGTGGTGGACATGGGTGTACAGTACAAGGGCCATAACCCCGAAAGCCAGACCTTCGTCACCATCGGTGAACGTATCCACTGCATTGCTCCCGTTATCCGTAAGGCTATGGACGAACGGGATCCCGAACCCATTTTGAAGCGTGCTGCTGAGCAGATTGCCGCCGGCGCTACTTATTTGGACGTGAACATTGGACCTGCTGAAAAGGACGGTCCCGAGCGTATGATGTGGGCAGTCAAACTGTTGCAGGAAAACTTCAACAATGTGCCTTTGGCATTGGATACTGCCAACAAGAAGGCGATTGAAGCCGGTATCAAGGTGTATAACCGTACCAACGGCAAACCCATCGTGAACTCTGCTGACGCCGGTTCCCGTATTTCCTACATTGACCTGGCTGCTGCAAACGATGCGATTTGTATCGCTCTGTGTTCCGCTGACGGTATTGCTAAGGACAACGAAGAGCGTATGGTCCACTGTGATAATATGCTGGAGCGTGGTCTGAGCCTGGGCATGGAAGCAACCGATTTGTGGTTTGACCCCTTGTTCCTGGTTGTTAAGGGTATGCAGGATAAGCAGATGGAAGTTCTGGAAGCCATTAAGATGTTCTCTGACAAGGGTCTGAAGTCCACCGGTGGTTTGTCCAATAACTCCAACGGCGCGCCTAAGGAAGTTCGTCCGATTATGGACTCTGCCTTGGTGGCTATGTGCATGATGCAGGGTCTGACTTCTGCTATCGTCAACCCTAACGACCGTCGTTTGATGGAAACCATTAAGTCTTGCGACATCTTTAAGAACCACGTTCTGTATTCTGACAGTTACTTGGATCTGTAATTGAAACAAAATCCCGCAATAGAATCCGGGAGGGAGTTTGCCTCCCTCCCGGAGTTTGCATTTTATCAGAAATCAAACGGAAGATGTTTGACAAATTTAAGTCTCAGGACTGGATAAAAAATTTTTGGGAAGCAGAATTATCTAACGGAAAAAGACCATCCCGTTTTGGGTATGGAACCATTATTGTAAGAAAGGAGAACCAATATGGAAATGCTGAAAAAATATTTTCCCTTCGCCTTTGGCGCAAAGGATATTGTGGCGCTGATTGTGAAAATTCTTGTACTTGTGGTTGTAGGCGCTGTGGTCACTTGGGTGATTGGCTTGCTCGGCGCGATTCCTGTTGTAGGAATTCTGGTCAGCCTGATTTGCGGACTGATTGACCTGTATGTGTTAGTCAATATTGTGTTGGCAATTCTGGATTATTGCAAAGTATTAAAATAAGCGTAGGAAAAACACCCCGACAACGCGTCGGGGTGCTTTTTGTATAAAAGAGAGAAGTTTTAATAAAAATATACCGAAAGATTTGGCGTTGCGGGCAGGGAAAGAGTGGGCAGTGCGGTTGACTTTCCTCCAAAAAATGGTATACTATGATAGTAATTATGCAATCATATAGAAAAAGAGATGCAGAAAGTTATTTTCAGGGATTTGTTTCTGAAATGGGGATATATAGGAGAAATAAATATGAAGCACGAAAGAGGTTCCGGACGGGACATTGATTTGGGGCATATTTTCTTTACCATACGCAGGAAAATTGGTGTTATCCTGATGGTTAGCATTCTTCTTGGTGTGGTAAGTCTTATTTTAAGCGCGTTTGTAATTCGGCCGGTTTATCAGGCCAGCGCAAAGGTGTTGATTAACACCCGTAATGATGCCAACCAGAATGTGACCAACGACCAAATAACTTCCGCTAAAAATTTGGCGGAAACCTATGCGATTATTATTCGTAGCCGTACGGTGTTGGAACCTGTGATTTCTCAGTTGGGCTTGCAGGAAAGTTATGAGAAGTTGTCTCAGGATGTTTCGGTAGAATCTGTTAACAATACGCAGATTTTGAAAATCAATGTTCGCCATAATGATCCGGAAATGGCAGGCGCCATTACCACAAAAATACTGGAAATTGCCCCGGTGATTATTGACGAAAAGGTAGAGGCCGGAAAAATGACCACGGTGGAAGAGGCCTATGTGCAGTTGCAACCGGTTTTGCCTGACATTCCTGTGAATGTGTTGCTGGCGATGATTGCCGGTGTTGTTTTGGGTTGCCTTGTGGTTGTTTTGCCCGTGGTTCTGAATAACACCTACGGCATGGAAGAAGAATTGCAGGACGATTTGGGGATTCCGGTGCTGGGAGCGATTCCCACATTGAACGCCTGCGATGACGGTGAACATTACGGCGCGTCAAGGGGATAAGGGCATGAAAATGAGAAAAGAAGTGATTCAAAATAGTGAGCGACTGATTTCCGCCAGTTCTCCTTTTCAGTATTTGGAGGCTTACAATAACTTGCGCACAAACTTTTGTTTTGCGGCGCTGAACGGCCAGTTTCGGAAAGTTTTGGTTACCAGCAGTCAGCAGGATGAAGGGAAAACCAGCGTAGCAATCAATTTAGCCATTTCTTTGGCGCAAAGTGGCTCGAAAGTATTGCTGGTGGATGCGGACATGCGGAATCCTTCCGTGTGCCATCATATGGATATTGTGCGGAATTATCGAGTGGGATTGTCTGCTTTGTTGTCCGGAGGCGTGGCGGTGAGCGAGTGTCTGGTGAAGACAGAGTATGGCTTTGACGTTATCCCCGGCGGGGTGGTTCCTCCAAATCCTGTGGAACTGATTTCATCCAAGGCCATGGAGAGTCTTTTGGAAACCGCTGCGCAGCATTATGACTATGTAATTTGCGATGCGCCCCCGGTGGGTGTAGTGACAGATGCCGCGGCATTAAGCGCCATGTGTGACGGGGTGTTGTTTGTGGTACGGGCCAGAACTACCAAACGCCGTTTTGTCCGCAGCGCGTTGGATCGGTTAAATAAGGTCAATGCCAGAATTTTGGGAACAGTCTTAAATCAGTGCGAATTGACGCATGCGGGTAAGGATTATTATTATCGGCGGTCAGGGAGCTAAAAGCAGAAATAGAAATTTATCAATCGGGCGAACTGATTTATCGGTTCGCCCGGTTGTTTTTCCTGGGAGTATATACTGAAAAATACTTCCAGTATTTGCCAAAATACCCACATAATAAATAGAACATCTCTTGTAAAACCTCTTGAAATTTTCGCTTGCATTGTGTATAATCTTAGTAAGAATGCCCAAATTTGCCTATTTGCCAAAAGCAATACAAAAATCCGACAAA
Organism: Faecousia sp.; assembly: GCA_045612425.1. GTDB lineage: Bacteria > Bacillota > Clostridia > Oscillospirales > Oscillospiraceae > Faecousia. The sequence continues at coordinate 3,042 of JAZKZB010000043.1, read as the reverse complement.
AAAGCAAAAAGGGTTTGCTTTATAATGAACATCGCAGAAATGGATCCTAAAAATGAAAATTTCAGACCGGCCAAGGAAAAATTTGGAATAGAAAATGATAGAAAATCGCCGTGTCTTTAACTGGAGGACAAATGCATGAATGAGAAGAAACAAAATTTAGAAGAAACAAAGCAAGGCGGAGGTGTGGTTGTCGTTGACTTAAAACGCCTGTGGCGAGCCATCTGCAAAAGAATTCCGCTGATTATTATTGCAACCCTTTTGGGTGGAATTTTGTCTTTCTTAGGCACAAAATTTTTGATTACTCCCAAATATGAGGCGGCGGCTATGTTCTACGTTAACAACAGTAGTCTGTCCTTGGGGGATGTGGAAGTAGACATTTCTTCCAGTGATATTTCTGCCTCCAGAAGTTTGGTGGAATCGTATATTGTTATTTTAAACACCCGAACCACGCTGGAGAGAGTGATTGATTACGCAGAAGTGGATTATACATATACGCAGTTACGGACAATGATTACTGCTGAGGCGGTCAATTCTACGGAAATTTTTAGAGTTGTGGTTACCGGCCATGACCCGCAGGAGGCGGCAGATATTGCCAATGCAATTTCCGTTATTTTGCCTAAGCGTATTCAGGAGAATATTGATGGCACCCACCCGAAGGTTGTGGACGGCGCCATTGTGCCTACATCTTCCAGTTACCCGGTTTACAGCACCAATGTTTTGCTTGGCTTGTTGATTGGCTTGGCTCTGTCTGTGGGTGTTACCGCGTTGGTGGAATTCTTTGATGTGACCATGAAGTCTTTGGACGACGTAAATATTTGTTGCGAGTATCCCATTCTGGCAGCAGTTCCCAGCGTTGGAAATGATACCAAACCCGGGTACGGCAAATATCGGGGAAAGCATGTTACGGATATGGTAAAAGACCCGGTGATTGTGGGAAGCGAAAGAAGTTTTGTGGCCACGGAAGCATATAAATTATTGCGTACCAAATTGCAGTTCTCCTTTGCGGATGAAAATGCAAGCCATGTCATCGTGGTGTCCAGCGCCATGGAAGGAGAAGGCAAGACGGTAACTGCATTGAATCTGGCAGAGTCTCTTTCCCAACTGGATAAAAAGGTTTTGCTCATTGAATGCGATATGCGCAGACCCTCTGTTTCCGAAAAAATCCGGATCACAAGAACCCCCGGTTTGTCTAATTATTTGACCGGCCAGGAAGTTTTGGGAAATGTACTTCAGACAGTTACGATCACCAAAGAGAGCCTGAGTTTTACGGTGCTCCCTGCAGGTAGCACACCTCCCAACCCCATCGAATTGCTTAGTTCCAATCGCATGGAGAAACTGCTGGAAACTGTGAAGGCAACTTACGACTATGTTTTGTTGGATTTGCCTCCGGTATGCGAAGTCAGTGATGCCATGGTGGCAGGTAAAATGGCGGATGGTGTTTTGTTGGTGTCCCGGCAGAATTACTGTAACCGACTGGCTTTTGCCGATGCCGTTCGGCAGTTTGAGTTTGTAGGCGCTCGTATTTTGGGTGTGCTGGTCAATGGCGCATCGGAAGAAACAGGCGTGTATGGTAAGCGCTATTATAAATATAGCAGATACGGCAGATACAGAAAGTATGGCTACTATGCCAGCGGTTACAGCCGGTATGCAAAACCGGAAGAAACAGAAATTACAGAATAATACAAGGGAGAACAGATAACCGGTGGTTGATTTTCATACCCATATTTTGCCGGCGGTGGATGACGGAAGCAAACAAATAGAGCAGTCCCTGCAAATGCTGGAGTGTCAAAAAAACCAAGGGGTTCAGAAGGTGGTACTTACACCGCACTTCTATCCAAGGACTGACCGGTTAGATGCTTTCTTGGAACGGCGGCAGCAAGCGTATGACCAATTGTGTCAGGCGAGCAAAGATCGCGGACAGTTGCCGGAACTGATTTTGGGCGCAGAAGTTGCTTACTATCGGGGAATCGGTCAGTCGGATGTACTGAAAGAACTGACCATAGGTGGAACGCAGTACTTGTTGGTAGAAATGCCTTTTGGCGTTTGGACAGATGCAATGTACCAGGAGTTGGAGAGCCTTTACCGTTTGCAAGGCATTGTGCCCATCCTTGCGCATTTGGACCGCTATTTGCGTGTGTTTCATACAAAGCGCATATTGAAACGATTGGCCGATTTGCCGGTACTGGTGCAAGTGAACGCGCAATTCTTTATTGGGAAAAGGACCCAGCGGACTGCCTTGAAACTTTTCGCGCAGGGAAGTATTGATTTGCTCGGATCCGATTGCCACAATTTAGACAGACGTCCCCCGTGCCTGAAAGAGGCTTATGATGTGATTCGGGCGCACTTCGGGGAAGACGCCATACGACACATGGAAGAAACAGAAGATAATATTTTAAAAACGATATAGATTATTTTTTGGAGGGAAAGAAAATGAAACGTATTTTAAGCGCAGTCATGGCGATTTTAATGGTATGCTCTTTGGCTGTAACGGTGTTCGCCACAGAATTTGTCCCCAGCATTTCTGAAAAGGGCGCGCCGGAATTGGTCCCGGTAAAGGTAGAAGATGGTAAAAAAGTTTACGGCTATGTCATCGACAAAGACGGCAATGTGCTGGAAACTGTCTATGAAGGAGACATTATCATCACTCCCATTTCGGAAGTGGATATTTCTCCTTACATTTCTGCGGAAGCAGCCCAGTTGTTGAAGGATACATATCAAGACTTGCTGGATCAGCCCGATTTTTTCGGGGAAGATAAAGTGGTTCGGGAATTGGTGGATATTTCTGTCAGCGCCCGATTGGCAAAGGCGTTGGAAGGAGAGGGTACGACCCTTACCTTGACCTTTGACATTGGCTTGGAAAAGAATGCCGCTATCTGGGTTCATGCCCTCATCGGTGGTCAATGGGGAGAAATTGTCAATGCCAGAAACAACAATGTAGGTACGGTTACCGGTACGTTTGAAGATTTTTGTCCGGTGGTCTTCCTGGTGGAAGCAGACGCCGGTTGCGGTTGCTGGTGCTGGTGGTGCGGTCTTGGACTGTGG
>JAZKZB010000042.1:0-8840 GCA_045612425.1 Faecousia sp. | reverse complement strand
ACAATTCTGCCATCGGGCAATTCCAGCGCTGCCGCAGGCAGACCGGTTTGCGCCTCTTTCTCCAAAGCGACCTGAATCACCCGGCGGGCATGGATATCCACTGCGGCTTTACGCATAAGCAGTTCCAGTTTCCGAACCACTTCCTCCGGCAATTTCCCCTGCTTGTGGTCACACAAGGCGCTGTAATACCGACGAATAATTTCCTGCCGGGATGCCTCTCTGGCGGCTTCATCATTCACAACGCAGTTGCCCACCATATTCACACCCATATCCGTGGGGGATTTGTAGGGGCATTCCCCCAAAATCTTTTCAAACATGGTCACAATCACGGGAAAGGCTTCCACATCCCGATTGTAATTGACTGTAGTTTCCCCATAGGCTTCCAAATGGAAGGGGTCAATCATATTTACATCACTTAAATCCGCAGTAGCGGCTTCATAGGCCAAGTTCACCGGATGGTTCAACGGCAAATTCCACACGGGGAAGGTCTCAAACTTGGCATATCCGGCCTTCACGCCCCGCTTATGCTCATGGTACAATTGACTGGCGCAAGTAGCCAGTTTGCCACTGCCCGGGCCGGGGGCCGTCACCACCACCAATTCTCTGGAGGTTTCAATATATTCATTTTTTCCAAAGCCCGCTTCCGATACAATGTGGGCCGTATCAGAAGGATAACCTGCAATGGCATAGTGATGATACACCTTCAATCCCATGCTTTCCAATCGGGACTGGAAGGCTTTCACCGTACCCTGGTCGTTAAAACGAGTGAGTACCACGCTGGAAACATACAACCCAAAGCCCCGGAATACGTCTACCAGCCGAATCACATCCCGGTCATAGGTAATCCCCAAATCTCCCCGAACTTTGTTACGTTCAATGTCGTCGGCATTGATGGCAATGACGACTTCTACCTGGTCTTTCAACTGCAGAAGCATTTTCAGTTTACTATCAGGCTGAAAACCGGGCAATACACGGGAGGCGTGATTATCGTCGTAGAGTTTTCCCCCAAACTCCAAGTAGAGTTTTCCTCCAAATTCCCCGATTCTTCGGCGAATATGTTCAGATTGGGTTTTCAAATATTTATCATTATCAAATGCGACGTTTTTCATTTCTCGCACCTCTCTTTATATCCTACCGATTTATTATACGAAATCAGGGCGAAAATAGCAAGTCTTACTTTTCAAAAATCATGTTCCTCATACACAAAATCTTTTGTAGGGGCGATTCACGAATCGCCCGTAAAAACCTGGCCGCTTTCACATGGGTGCGGTTTCCTTATGTAGGGACCAGCCTCCCGGATTGCCCCTTATCGCAAGTTTCACAGCGGGCGATTCGTGAATCGCCCCTACAATGCCATAAACATTTTCTCTTAAGTGTTTTCCGTCATAATCGATAAATTCTCCGTTGGAATTGGCACATTCCCCACATTGCTTTTCTGTGACAAGTATGCTAAAATACATTTGAAAATAGGGTATATTTGCAAATATAGGAGGTTTTTATGCAATATTTAGGAATTGAGTATCAAATGAAACACGCCCCGGAATTGGATAAGGATTTTATCCCTTTCGGTATTTGGCGGGAAAATTATTTGCATGAAGCCACAGTCCCCATTGCCATTGCCGTAGAACGGGACCAAGGTCAAGTCTCCGTTCATCGTACCTATATCCACGGAACCTCTGCCATGGCCGAGGCCGACTATCGCTATGTGGAACGCTATGTCAAGTTCCTGCTGTGGTCCATTGGTGGTTTCCGGGTCAGCATTTGCGGTTGCGACCACTTAGCCAAGCGGTTGCAAAATGCCTACACCGCCACCGGGGAACGGGCCTTTGATGCAGACTTCTTCCAAAAACTTTACGAACGCCCCTTGGAAATCCAAAGCCTTTCCTTGGAAGACTGTCCCGTGGCTAACGAAAGCGCCAAGCCCATCGGTGGTCATTTAGACGGTTGCCGTATCGGTTTTGACGCCGGCGGTTCCGACCGCAAGGTCTCCGCTGTGATTGACGGGGAATGCGTATATTCCGAAGAAGTGGTATGGCATCCCAAAAAGAACCCCGACCCCAATTATCAATACGAAGGAATCTTAGACTCCTTCCGCACCGCTGCCTCCAAAATGCCCCGGGTGGATGCCATTGGCGTTTCCTCTGCCGGCGTATTCATTGGCAACGCGCCCATGATTTCCAGCATTTTCTACTGCGTTCCCAGAGAACGTTGGGACGAAGTGAAAACCGTATTTGACCGGGCTGCTGCCGCTATCGGAGATGTGCCCATTGTGGTGGCCAACGACGGTGACGTTTCTGCTTTAGCAGGCGCCATGGGAATGAACTGTGGCTGTATTATGGGTCTTGCCATGGGCACCAGTGAAGCCGTTGGCTATGTGGATAAAGATAAGCAGGTGTTAGGCTGGATTAACGAACTGGCCTTCGCCCCTGTGGACTTAAACGAAACCGCCATGCAAGACGAATGGTCCACCGACTTCGGCGTGGGTTGCAAATACTTCTCTCAAGATGCCGTCATCAAATTGGCAAAATTTGCAGGCATCGAACTGGACGAAACCTTGAGCCCTGCCGAAAAATTAAAGGTTGTGCAAGGCTTAATGGCGCAGGATGACCCCCGCGCCGCCAAAATCTACTCCGACATCGGCAAATATCTTGCCTACACCGTGGTGTTATATTCTCAATTTTATGACATCCGCCACCTGATGTTGCTGGGCCGTGTGATGTCCGGCAAGGGCGGTGACTTGATTTTGAGTACCTGTCAAACTGTTTTAGCAGATGAATTCCCCGCTTTGTCCCAAAAAGTGCAGGTTATGCTCCCCGACGAGAAAACCCGCCGTGTTGGCCAGAGCGCTGCCGCTGCCAGTTTGCCTGCATTAAAAAAATAACCAAAGGGGCGGCCTATGCTGCCCTTTTATTTCAAAACAAGGAGAATTGCTATGTTTTACAAAAATGCCCGCATTTTTGGTTCTGATTTTCAATTCCACCAAGGCGCATTTGAGGTAGTCAATGGCCGATTCGGCCAAATTCTTCCTCAAGAAGTGCCGGAAGATGCCATTGACCTGAACGGCGCAACCGTAATTCCCGGTCTGGTGGAAGTGCATAGCCACGGAAACTCCGGTCACGACTTTTCGGACGGAGATTATGAGGGTCTGAAGAAAATGGCCCAATACTATTTGCAATGCGGGGTTACCTCGTTTGCCCCTGCTTCCATGACCTTACCCTACGACGTATTGCGTAAGGCCTTTGCTACTGCCAAACAGTTGGTAAGCGACGCCCCCGAGGGTTGCGCCGTTTTACGGGGCATTCAAATGGAAGGCCCTTATTTTTCCTACAAAAAGCGGGGCGCCCAAAATGCAGACTATCTGAAAGAGCCGGATTTTGACGGTTTTCAAGCCCTATTTGAAGAATGCGACGGTCTGGTACGAATTGTAGACATTGCGCCGGAATTGCCCGGAGCAGAGGAATTTATTCGTAAGGCAAGCAAACTTTGCACTGTTTCCGTGGCCCACACAGATGCCGGTTATGACCACGCCAAAGATGCTTTTGCCGCAGGCGCTACCCATTTAACCCACCTGTACAACGCCATGCCCGGCATCAATCATCGGAACCCCGGTGTGATTCCCGCCGCCGTGGAATGCCCCCATGTCCGGGCAGAATTGATTTGCGACGGATACCATATCCACCCCTCCACCGTTCGTTTGGCGTTTACCATGTTTGGCGCTCAGCGGATGATCTTGGTCTCCGACTCCGGACGTTGCGCCGGTCAGCCCGACGGCACAGAATTTGAATTAGGCGGACAAATGGCCACATTGGTAGATGGCGTTGCCAAACTTGCCGACGGCACCATTGCCTGCTCCGCCACCAATTTGTATCAATGCTTAATCAATGCCGTTTCCTTTGGTATCCCCGAGGAAGACGCCATTCGCGCCTGCACCTTCAACCCCGCATGCGCTCTGGGCGTCCAAGGCGAGGTCGGCTCCATTGCCACCGGCAAAGTCGCTGACTTCATTATTTGCCGGGGAGATTTTACGGGAAAACGTGTATTTTTGGCAGGTAACGAGATTTGAAACATTCCATATTCAAAAGATACATCGGGGATAAAGTCTTTTATCGGCAGGCAATGGCGATTGCCATTCCCATTATCGTTCAAAACTTTATTACCAGTTTTGTTTCCCTTTTAGATAATATTATGGTTGGTCAGGTAGGCACGGCTCCCATGAGCGGTGTGGCCATTGTGAATCAGTTGCTGTTTGTCTTTCAACTATGCGTTTTCGGAGCCGTCTCCGGAGGTGGCATTTTTACCGCCCAGTTTTACGGCTCCGGCGACCAAGAGGGCATTCGCAGAACTGTTCGCTTCAAACTCTATGCCGGAATCGTGCTGACTACTTTGGGGGTTTGCCTGTTTTCTATTTGGGGCACGCCACTAATTAGTCTTTACTTAAGCGGAGAGGGCAATGCGCAGGAAATTCAAGCAACCCTGACTCACGGCCTTTCCTATCTAAAAATTATGCTTTGGGGCTTGCTCCCCTTTGCCCTTGCCAGCGCTTACTCCAGTTCCCTCCGGGAAACCGGAGAAACCGTGGTGCCCATGGTAGCGGGCATTTGCGCGGTGGTTATAAACCTGATTTTGAACTATATCTTGATTTTCGGCCATTTTGGCGCGCCGGCCTTAGGGGTCAACGGCGCAGCCATCGCCACAGTCATTTCCCGTTATGCAGAACTATCCATTGTGGTCATTTGGTCGCACACCCACAAAAAGAAAGTTCCTTATATAACCGGCCTGTACCGCAGTTTCCACATCCCCGTAAAACTGCTGAAACAAATTCTCCTTTGCGCAACGCCACTAATGATGAACGAATGTCTTTGGTCTTTGGGAATGGCAATTTTAAACCAATGCTATAGTGTGCGGGGATTGGATGTGGTAGCGGCAGTCAATATTTCCAGCACCGTATTCAATTTATGCAGTGTGATTTTCCTATCCATGGGCAGTGTGATGAGTATTTTCATCGGTCGGCTTTTGGGCGCAAATACCGACGAAGAAACCGTGCGGGATTCTTTCCGGAAAATTGTGGCTATGTCCGTAGGCTCTTGTTTCGTTATGGGATTGGTGATGGTAGCCCTTTCCGGTGTCTTCCCCATGATTTACAACACCTCCGACTCCGTGCGTTCTTTGGCAGGCTCATTGATTTGCATCAGCGCTTGCTTTATGCCCTTTAACGCCTATGTCCATAGTGTGTATTTTGCCATGCGCAGTGGGGGAAAAACCATGATTACCTTTCTTTTCGACAGTGGATTTATGTGGTGCGCCAGTGTTCCTCTGGCAATCTGCCTAAGCCGGTTCACCACCCTTCCTATTTTGCCTCTATATGCCTTGTGTCTGAGCATGGATTTGATAAAATGCCTCATTGGCAATCTGTTAATCCGCGGAAACAGTTGGATGAAAAATCTAACCCAATAACATAAAAGCGTGTTGCCTTTTGGCAACACGCTTTTTTCTTAACTTACAATCGCCCCGGCGTATAATTCCTTTGCCTGGGGATACGCTTCTTTCAGTTTCGCCAAAAATGTTTCTGTCAATTCCTGACTACCGTAAACCATCAACAAATATCCGGATTCTACTTCCAGAAAAGCCAGTCGGTCAGGCTGGGCATACATCCATTGATTTCCTTGAATCCCGTTGCGCCATGCCTCATGAAAATTTTGCATATTCGCATTTTGGCTCAATTTTACCACGGTAGCAGTAAACAGATTGCTGTTCATCATGTGGATTAAAGAAGCGCCCTCTTCCACCCCGTTCAACATATCTGCAGGAAACAGATAGCGAGCCGTCAATTCCTCCACATTACTCAAGTCTAACGGACCGGGAGCATTTTCAATGGACTGCTCCACCGTACCGCCGTAACAGGAGAATTTTTCCTGCTGGGTGTATTTTGCCCAAACGGCATTTAAAATTTCCGTACTTCTGTTCGTTTGCGGTTCCGGATTCTTGTTGCCTGTGTCTTGGCTTTCGGAAGGTGTCTGGGAACTACTGGGCTCAATGCTCCCATTATTGTCCTGAGGCACATTGGATGCGCATCCGGCAAAAACACCGGCTATCATCATAGCCGCCAAAAAGATTGCGATGATTTTCATTTTCAAATTCCTCCTTTGAAAGATTTCCCAACCATCATACCCAGAAAGAGGAAAATTTATACATTAAAAAGCAGGTGTTTGCAAACACCTGCTTATTCATTGAGCATAATTTTTAAAATTGTCTTGTCCGTCTCTTTCATGCCCTCTCTGGCAAGACGACCCACATTGCTGACCGTTTTATCCGCTCCTTTGGTGACAATCCCATCGCCGCCATAAAACTGTTGTTTTTCCCAATACATATCGCAACCTAAGATACCTGCATCCACCGCTGCCGCAATTTTCGCTGCGCAAGATGGCTTTGCGCCATCACAAATCGTACCGGACAAAATGGCAATGGCATTGACTACCGTATGGGCAACGGCATGATTTTTTCCGCCTTGCAAATAGGCAATCCCCGCCCCTGCGCCACAACCGGCGCTGATGGCACCGCAATAAGCAGATAATCGTCCGATTCCGCTTTTTTGATGAATCGTTACCAAATCGCTAAGCGCCACCGCCCTAAGCAACTGTTCTTCCGTAGCGCCCATTTCTTTTGCATAAATCACAACGGGAACGCTGGCAGTAATCCCCTGATTTCCACTGCCGGAAAGAATCATGACCGGCATTTCACATCCGCTCATTCGGGCATCCGATCCGGCGGCAGCGTAGGCGGAAGCCTTTTTGCACAGAATATTCCCCTGACGCGATAAAATGACACTGCCAATATTCGCACCCCAGTTGCCCTTCAGTCCTTCTTCCGCAATGGCCATGTTGCACAGAATTTGCTCCCCAACGGTATCCCGCACATCCTCCACATCCAAAGCATCTGCAAATTCCACAATGGATGCAATATTTAAGCAACTTTTGTCTGTCAGGCGATCCTCCGAGGACTCTTCCACCGGCAAATCCAGCAAAATCTCCCCATCTTTCTCCATGTACACAATATTGGTATGGTGATTCACAATCCGCAGCCGCGCATGATGCCCCCCGCCTGTCAAGGTTACATCAATGTCAAAAGTCAAATCTGACTCTGCCGGGCGAATGTCTACCTGCGCCTGCTCCATATACGTCTTTAACTGCTGTTGTTGCGCCGACGTCACCGCGCTGATTACTTGCAACTGCGCCTCCGGGTTTCCTGCCACAACGCCGGCGCAAACCGCACCAGCCAAACCACAAAGCCCCCCGGTGTTCGGCACAATCACACTTTTTACATTTTTAATGATATTCCCGCTGACATAAAGTAAAATCTGCTCCGGCAACTGACCCAACAACTGTCTTGCTTTCGCCCCGGCCAACGCCAGCGCAATGGGCTCCGTACACCCCATAGCCGGACGCAATTCTTCTTTCAAAATATTCAGATACTGCTGATACAGCCAATCGGTTTTCTCCATGCTCTACCACCTCGTTTTCTATGGATATTGTAGCATTGTTTCGACAAAAAGTAAATGTACAAACTTGCTTTTCCTTGCATAGCGCAAAACTTTGTGATAAAATATAAAAAAAGGGGGATGTCCCATGAAACGATTTTTCAAAAACAGCATATTGTTTCTTCTGATGACGGTCTTCTTGGTTTCTCTTTGTGCCTGCCAGGCTCCAGAAACCCCAGATACCGTGCCACAAAATCCCATTCCTCAACCTCAGCCGGAACCGGAACCGGAGCCCCAACCGCCGAAATTAGGATGGATGGTCATTGGTGGCAACCGCTATTACTATGCCACAGAAGATGTTATGTCAACCGGCTGGACAGAGATTGACGGCGTTACCTATTATTTCCGCCATGACGGCATTTTAGCAACAGGCGCGGTAGAAATCGACGGGCAAACCCACTTCTTCTCCTCCCAGGGAATCGAATTTCTAATGGTAAATCCGTGGAATTCCGCACCTGAAGGGTATGCGCCGGAAGTTATGACCATTGATGGTCATTGGCTCAAGTGCAATGTGGTTTGCCATGACGCCTTGCAGGAAATGCTACAGGCCTGCCGGGATGCCGGCCTTTCCCCTTATATTAACTCCGCATATCGTACCCATGGAGACCAGATATGGCTATTCCAAAACAAAATCAATCGCCTCATGGAAGAAGGATATACGGAAGAAGATGCCAAAGTACTGGCGGCCACTGTGGTTGCCATCCCCGGAACCAGCGAACACGAATTAGGCCTTGCCTTCGATATTGTTGACGAATCTTACAAGGATTTGGACTCCGATCAAGAAAGTACGAACGTACAACAATGGCTCATGGAGAACTCCTGGAAGTATGGCTTCATTCTGCGTTATCCAAACCAAAAAACCGAACTAACCGGCATTATTTATGAACCCTGGCACTACCGTTACATAGGCAAAGAAATTGCAAAAGAATTGTACGAATCCGGCCTATGCTTAGAAGAGTACATTCAGTCGCTAACATTAGAATAATATAAACCTCAAAAATATCCCCACAACCTTTCGGTTGTGGGGAATCAAATATGTTGGCATTACCTATTTTTGCGGCCCGTCACCAGGCAACTATCGTCAGCGTACGTGTGCTTAACTTCTGTGTTCGGAATGGGAACAGGTGGACCCACACGACAATCAATACCAACTTATTCACTTGAGTGGTGACCCGTGGGAGAATCGAACTCCCGTTACCGGCGTGAGAGGCCGGTGTCTTAACCGCTTGACCAACGGGCCGTTTGGTACACCTTCAGGGACTCGAACCCAGGACCCACTGATTAAGAGTCAGTTGCTCTACCAACT
>JAZKZB010000041.1:0-14426 GCA_045612425.1 Faecousia sp. | reverse complement strand
CACGAATGGGCCAACCGCAATGATTCACATCCCGACCGTAGGGGGAAGTCTGCGTCACCTGACCGGGCAAGGACGTGGGCCCCATTTGACCGCCGGTCATTCCGTAAATGGCATTGTTCACGAAAATCACGGTGATATTTTCATTTCTTGCGGCGCTGTGAACGGTTTCGGCCATACCTATAGATGCCAGGTCGCCGTCACCCTGATAGGTAAAGACGATATTTTCCGGTCTGCAACGTTTAATGCCCGTGGCCACCGCAGGAGCGCGACCGTGAGGCGCTTCAATCATATCGCAGGCAAAATAATCATAAGCCATAACCGCGCAACCAACCGGGGCGACACCGATGCACTTGCCTTCAATACCCAGTTCATCCATGGCTTCTGCCACCAAGCGATGAATAATACCGTGGGGACAGCCGGGGCAATAGTGAAGTACCGCATCCGTTAGCGCTTTGGGCTTTTCAAATACAACTGCCATATCAGAACACTCCTTTCTGGGCATTTCGAATGCTCTCCAGCACCTCGTCGGGACTGGGAATCATACCGCCGGTACGGTTACATAGCCCCACCGGACGCTTACATTGGGTCGCAAGGCGAATGTCTTCAATCATCTGTCCCATGTTCAATTCCACGGACACAAATCCTTTCACCTTATCCGCAGCAGCAAACAACGCATCCTTGGGGAAGGGCCACAAGGTAATGGGACGAATCAGACCCACCTTAATCCCCTCTGCTCTTGCCGCCGCAACCGCATTTTTTGCTACCCGGGAAGCAATGCCAAAGGCAACCACGCAAATTTCTGCATCTTCCATTTGGTACTCTTCCCACATGGCCTCGTTTTCTTCCACGACTTTATAGCGGTCAAACCGTTCCATGTTCTTAATTTCCAGTTCCTCCGGCTTCAGATACAGAGAGTTTACAATATTATGCTTTCTCTTACCCTCTGTGCCGGTCAAAGCCCAAGGCTTTTCATAGGTTTCAATTTCCGCATCTTCAAAAGAAATGGGCTCCATCATCTGACCGATAGTACCATCTGCCAATATCATGGAAGTCATCAAATACTTATCCGCCAGGTTAAATCCTTTTATAGTCAAACTTGCCATTTCCTGAACAGAAGCAGGCGCCAGCACAATCATCTTATAGTCACCGTGTCCACCGCCCTTGGTGGCTTGGAAATAGTCGGATTGAGAAGGCTGGATACCGCCTAAGCCGGGACCGCCACGCTGCACGTTCACCACAAAAGCAGGAACATCAGAGCCGGCTATGTAACTTAACCCCTCCGTCTTCAGGGAAATTCCGGGACTGCTGGAAGATGTCATCACCCGCATACCGGCCGCAGCGGCGCCATAAACCATGTTAATGGATGCAATCTCACTTTCCGCTTGCAGGAAAACGCCACCGATTTTGGGCATCTTTTTCGCCATGTAAGCGGCAATTTCCGTTTGAGGCGTAATGGGATAGCCGAAATAATGACGGCATCCTGCCCGAATAGCGGCTTCGGCAATGGCTTCATTGCCCTTCATCAATACTCTCTCTGCCATGAAAATCGCCTCCTTACTTTTCTACGGTGATGATGCAATCCGGGCACATGGTTGCGCAAAATGCGCACCCGATGCAGGATTCCTGATCGGTCATCACCGCAGGGGAATACCCCTTGCTGTTAATCCGTTCGGTGTCGATGGCTAAAATGCCTTTCGGGCAGGCGTTCACGCACAGCCCGCAACCTTTGCACCGTTCGGTTTGGAACGTTACTTTTGCCATTTTTATGTTCCTCCTTCTTTATCCCCACAAGGGTCGGTTCGTCGGCTCATTGGTGGGTAAATCAAAATATTTTTTCTGCAACTGCATGGCAAAGACTGCAGGAATCGTACCCTCCAGTTCCTTCGCCACAGATTCTTCCGCAGTATGCATCCACAGAGGCAAACCGCTTAACTGTTGCAATTTTTCTACATACGCGAGAGAATCCAGCACCGTTTTGGCTGTGGTCTCCCCGCACAAATTGGAATTGTTCACAATATCCGTAAAGGCAAGACCGCAAGCAGATTCAATTTCCCGCATTACTTCCATTGCCTCCTCCGGGGTTCGGGTCAAGGGGCGATAGCAGTTGGCCACAAAAACCATGCGGTAATTGTCCTCTTCTTTTAAAAAAGGGGTATATCTTCCCAGCGCGTAAGCCCCCCGGTCATCTCCCCCGATGTCCATAATGCCATATACGGTTTTATCCTCCACCAAACGGTAAGCCTCTGCAGGCAGAGCAGGCAAATCCACATTAGAATTGGCAAAATGAGGTGAAATCAACTCCACCCCTGCCGATTCCAACTCCTGCTGGCTATCTTTGGTGCGAAAGTAGGGATTCACAATATCCAAATCCGCAATGCAGACTTTTTTCCCTAAAGACGCTAAATGCAAAGCATAATTTACGGCGATGTTGGTTTTCCCACTGCCATAGTGTCCTGCAAACAGCGTTACACGCTTATGATTCACGAAAATGCTCCTTTACAGTTGCTTGCGGATGATTTTCCCGCTGGTAGTCTTCGGCAAAGCATCTCTAAATTCCACAATTCTGGGATATTTGTATGGCGCAGTTCTTTGTTTGACGTAGTCCTGAATTTGTTTTTTCAGTTCTTCCGTCCCCTTGAAACCCTTGACCAGCACAATGCTTGCCTTCACCACTTGCCCTCTGACCTCATCCGGGGCGGCAGACACACCGCACTCCAAAACATAGGGCAGTTCCATAATCACATTTTCAATTTCAAAGGGCCCAATCCGGTAACCGGAAGACTTAATTACGTCGTCTGCACGACCTACATACCAGTAGAAACCGTCTTCATCTTTCCAAGCAAGGTCGCCGGTATGATAATAACCGTCCCGCCAGGTTTCCGCGGTAATATCCGGGCTTCCTTCATATCCGTAACTCAAGCCACAGGGCAAACCATCTGCAATCCGGATACAAATTTCTCCATTTTCACCGGCTTGTACCTCTTCTCCATCGGCGTCCAGCAAATGCACATCATACAAAGGAACCGGTTTACCCATAGAACCGATTTTGTGACTGTCTCCGGAGAGGTTGCCGATAATCAGCGTACTTTCGGACTGACCGAACCCTTCCATAATTTGCAACCCGGTAGCATTCTGGAATTGACGGAACACCTCAGGGTTCAATGCTTCACCGGCTATGGACGCATGCTCAATGGAACTTAAGTCATATTGACTCAAATCCTGCTTAATCAACATCCGGTACATCGTAGGCGGCGCGCAGAATGTGGTAATGTGATATTTAGCAAACAAAGGCAAAATCTTCTGGGCATCAAAACGATCAAAGTCATAGACAAATACCGCGCCCTCGCACAGCCATTGTCCGTAGAGTTTTCCCCAAAGCGCCTTTGCCCAGCCGGTATCTGAAATCGTCAGGTGCAAGCCCTCAGGGTTCACCCGATGCCAATAGTTAGCAGTAATAAAGTGCCCCAAAGGATACTTATAATTATGCGCCGCTAATTTAGGATAGCCGGATGTGCCGGAAGTAAAGAACATAAGCATGGAATCACTTCCGCAGGGGGCGTCCTCTTTTCTTGCATAGTGGCTGGAGAACATTGTGTACTCTTCATCAAAATCGTGCCAGCCCTCTCGATGACCCCCGACCATAATCTTCAAAGACAGTGTATCACACTGAGTGGCCGCTTCTTCCACTGCATCGGCAACATTACCGTCGGACGTACAAAGGATCGCCTTCACGTTACCTGCAGCAAAACGATATGTAAAGTCTTTTGCCAGCAGTTGATTGGTGGCCGGTATCGCTATTGCGCCCAACTTATGCAATCCTAAAATTGCAAACCAGAACTGATAATGGCGTTTCAGCACCAACATCACCCGGTCGCCCCGCTGGATTCCCAAGGATTTGAAATAGTTCGCTGCCCGGGCAGATTCCTTTTTCATATCCTGGAATGTAAACCGGCGTTCCGTACCATCCTCGGACAGATGAACCATAGCCAACTTTTCCGGCTTTTTCCGCCCCAAAGCGTCCACCACGTCAAAGGCGAAGTTAAAGGATTCCTCATTGCGGAAAGCAATCCTCGTCAGTTTTCCGTCTTCTACTGTGGGAATGATAAAATCATGGTAAATCCGGGGCGTTTTATCCGTCACAGAAGCCGTTTCCGTTCTGGATGCTACGGCAGCAGCCTGCTCATTTTCCCGCGCGGCAGAATTGCTCAATACAATGGCATAAAAGGCGCAATCCTGACCTTCTACGGCAATCATCCCGTGGGGCGTGGAACTATCATAGTAAATACAGTCTCCGGCATGCAACACTTCACTGTGACCGCCAATTTGAATTTTCATGGCGCCACGAATCACAATGTCACATTCCTGACCTTCGTGAGTGGTCAGTTCAATCTGCTCCTGCTCCGCGCCCGGACGATAATCCAGTTCCATATACAGAGGCAATGCAATCCGGTTCCGGAAGCCGGCGGCCAGGTTAAACCCAACCATATGATGGGCTTCTTCAATCCGTTGCCCCTCCCCTTTCCGTGTCAGAGCATAGGACCGCAACTGAGGGCTTTCACCTTCCAGCAAATCACCCAAGTCCACACCAAAACTCAAGGTGCATCGGTATAAAAACGCAATACTTAAATTACGTTGACCCGCTTCATGGGCTAAGTACTCTTCCACCGTTAAGTTGGTACGCTTTGCCATTTCTTCCGCGCTCAATCCGGTCACTTCACGAAGTTCCCGGATTCTGGCAGCAATCTCTTTTATTTTTTCGGTAATTCCGGTCATCTTTTCCTGTTCCATACGGACACCTCCGGTTTCCAACTTATTTCTAATATTTTTCCGCGAATCTACTGAGCGATTTCTCTTGGCGCACCGCCACATTGGGATATGGATAAGCATCCTCTCAAAAGCAACAAAAAACGCCTCAGAAAAAATTCTGAGACGAGAAAACTTACCCGCGGTACCACTCAAATTGCAGTCATCAACTGCCCCTTCATGCTCTAACAAGCCCTATCCCGTAACGTGGGCAAACGGAAGGTCTTACTTAAAATGTTCAGTCCTCCGGCTCGGAAGGGACAAGTCATTAGGCGGGAAACTGCCGGCTCGCACCAACCGCCGGTTCTCTTCAAATTTCTCCAGCCTGACCCTCTTCGTCAAAGCCTTTTTCAATATCGGGTTCAGTATACCATGTGCGTAGTCAAAAGTCAAACGTTTTTTGAGCAAATACAAAAAATTCGATTTTTTTGTAAGAATACCAAAAACATCATTGACAAATATCAAAAGATGTGGTTAAATAATCCCAATATAGCAATGACTTTGAAGGAAAATCTACCCTTGCAATGCTTCTCCAGAGAGCCGGCGGTTGGTGCGAGCCGATGTAAGCAGTTGGGGCAGTCTGGTTCCTGAGTTGATTCTGCGAACTTTGAATTTTAGTAGTGGAATCCGGTCGCCCCGTTATC
The DNA here is from genome assembly GCA_045612425.1 of Faecousia sp. Classification (GTDB taxonomy): domain Bacteria; phylum Bacillota; class Clostridia; order Oscillospirales; family Oscillospiraceae; genus Faecousia. The sequence continues at coordinate 8,979 of JAZKZB010000041.1, read as the reverse complement.
GGCTGGGACTTTGTTGGAAGTCCGAGAGTGATTTTCCTTCTACGGGAGAATAATCAGGGTGGTACCGCGAATGTAGATTCGTCCCTGGGGTCTTGTTGACCTCAGGGATTTTTGTTTATCTTAAAGGGGTAATGCATTATGAAACAGATTTTGATTAGCGACATTACATTGAAGCAGTCCGAACAACAATTTTCCCTTTCCTTCAAGGAGAAAATTGAAGTTGCCAAACTATTGGATCGCCTCGGCACGGACGTAATTGAAATAGAAGGCATTCAAAACACCCGTTTGGACGGACTTCGCATCAAATCCATTGCATCTGCTGTGACAGAAAGTATCCTTGCCGTACCGGTAGAACTGTCAGAGGAAAGTGTGCAAAATACTTGGAACGCCCTCTGTCTGGCGGCGCATCCCCGGTTGCAGGTTTGCGCTTCCGTCAGTTCCGTTCAGATGGAATACCTGTTCCATAAAAAACCGGATGCCATGGTAGAAACCGTTCGGAAAATCACCGCATTGTGCCGCAATGTATGTGATGATGTGGAATTTGTTGTCATGGATGCTACCCGTGGCGAACCTGCGGTACTTGGGCAAGCCATTATCGGCGCCATTGAATCCGGCGCTTCCACCATCACCCTCTGCGATACTGCCGGCTCTATGCTACCAGAAGAATTTGGAGCATTTGTCCGCAATTTGCAAGCGCAAATCCCCCAATTAAATTCCGTACGCATTGGTGTGCATTGTGCGGACACACTTTCCTTATCCGATGCTTGCTCTATCGATGCGCTTTGTCAAGGCGCTCAGGAAATCAAAACTTCCATTTTACCTACAGGCACTGCGGATCTTGCCAACATCGCCCGCATTTTGCAGGCAAAAAAGGAGCAGTTTGATATTCAAATCCGTGTGCAAACCACCCAGTTAAGCCGGATTTTAAGCCAAATCTCCCGAATTTGCCAAAACGACCGCAAAAAAGTCTCTCCTTTTGACAATATGCAGGAAGATTCCGGAAATCTTCTGACCATTCACGACGATATTGCCACAGTTCTTAAGGCGGTAGAACGGCTGGGATATGATTTATCCGAGGAAGACGGCCTGAAGGTATACGATGCCTTTCAACACATTGCCGAAAAGAAAGAACAAGTCAGTGATAAAGAGTTGGATGCCATTGTTGCCTCTGCCGCCATGCAAGTACCCCCTACTTATGTCTTGGAAAGTTATGTCATCAATGCGGGAAATACCATTTCCGCCACCGCCCATATGAAACTGCACAAAAAAGATGCTGTTTTAGAAGGCGTTGCCATTGGTGACGGCCCGATTGATGCCGCATTTATGGCCATCGAGCAGATCACCGGCCGGCACTACGAACTGGACGATTTTCAAATTCAAGCCGTTACCGAAGGTCGGGAGGCCATGGGGCAGACAGTTGTGAAACTGCGTAGCGGCAGCCATGTTCACTCCGGTCACGGCATTTCCACCGACATTGTCGGCGCCAGTATCCGCGCCTATTTAAGCGCATTAAATAAAATTGTTTACGAGGAGGAAGAAGTATGAACCTCTCTTTTTCCACCCGTGGTTGGCAAGACCTTTCCTGGGAGGAAATGATATCCACCGCAAAAGAAATGGGTTTTACCGGCATTGAAATTTACAATCTTCATAAGCAGTCTCATCTTTTAGAACGCAATGGAGCCTTTGACAAATATCAAACATCCGCAACCCTTCGGCAACTGCGGGACGAAAAACTATCTATCCCCTGCTTCGACACCTCCTGCGATCTTTCTTCTGAAGATGACTGCGTAGAAGTTTTGTCTTTTTTGATGGAAATGGCGCAAAATGCACGCATCCCCTTCGTGGTGGCCTGCGCGCTTCATGATAACGAAGATAAAGTGTATGATGCCCTTGTGACGTTGGTGAAAAAAGCAGAAGAAACCGGCGTAACCTTGCTTCTGAAAACCAGCGGTATTTATGCAGACACCTCCCGACTTCGGAATATGCTGGACCGATTTGCCAGCGACTATTTGGCCTCCCTTTGGGACGTTCATCATACCTATCGTGACCGGGAGGAAACCGGAGATACCACCATTAAAAATTTGGGCAATTACGTACGTCACGTCCATTTGCGGGACTCTGACGACAACTGCGAATATCAACTCATTGGCGAAGGCACAATGCCAATCGACGATGTCATGCGCGCCCTTTCTTCTGTGAATTATGATGGCTTTATTTCTTTGGAGTGGAAACCCCAGTGGTTGGAAGAACTCCAAGACCGGGAAGTAATTTTCCCTTACTTTGTCAACTATATGAGTCGATACACCAACCCCCGGGGCAGTAAGAAATCCTTGTATTTTAACCACGACGGCACGGGACAGTATATCTGGAAAAAAGACGAACTCATTGATCTGACTTTCTCCCAGGTATTGGATCGCGTTGCAGAAGAATTTCCTGATCAATACGCCTTTAAGTATACCACCTTGGACTACACCAGAACCTACGCCCAATTCCGGGAGGAAGTGGACCGTTTTGCCCGGGCGTTGGTGTCTCTCGGTGTAACTGCCGGCAAAAAAGTGGCGGTTTGGGCCACAAACATTCCCGCATGGTTTATCGCTTTTTGGGCTACCACCAAAATCGGTGCCGTCCTGGTCACGGTCAATACCGCCTACAAATCCCACGAAGCGGAATATTTGCTCCGCCAATCTGATACCCATACCTTGATTATGATTGAATCCTGCCTGGATTCCGACTATAAAGGCATCATCAACGAACTGTGTCCGGAAATGAAAACAGCAAAGGCCGGAGAGCCTTTACACTGCAAACGCCTTCCCTTCCTGCGCAATGTCATTACCGTGGGTTTCCGGCAGACAGGTTGCCTAACTTTCGAGGAGGCCATGGCCCGCTATTCTTTGGTTAGCAAGGAGCAGGTTGCCCGGATGGCCAGCGTCGTCCGTCCCGACGATGTATGCAACATGCAATATACCTCCGGCACCACGGGATTCCCCAAAGGTGTTATGCTGACCCACTACAATGTGGTAAATAACGGCAAGTGTATCGGAGACCGCATGGGGCTTTCCACCGCAGACAGAATGATGATTCAAGTCCCCATGTTCCATTGCTTCGGCATGGTTTTAAGCATGACGTCCTCTATGACCCATGGTGCCACACTATGCCCCCTGCCCTACTTCTCCGCCAAAGCATCCTTGGCGTGCATTCAGCAAGAAAAAATCACCTGCTTCAACGGTGTCCCCACCATGTTCATTGCCATGTTTAATCACCCGGACTACCGAAAGACGGATTTCTCTTATATGCGCACCGGCATTATGGCAGGCGCAGGTTGCCCTCCGGAACTGATGCGTCGGGCTGCCCAGCCGGATGAAATGAATATGCGTGGCATTGTCAGTGTTTATGGCCAAACGGAATCTGCCCCCGGTTCTACCATGTCCGCATGGACCGACCCCATAGAGTTACGTACAGATACCGTAGGCTACGCTTTCCCCCATGTCCGGTGTAAAATCGTAGACCCGGAAACCGGAGAAGAAGTCGGCGTGGGTGTCAACGGAGAGTTTTGTTCCCGTGGCTATAACACCATGAAAGGCTATTATAAAATGCCCCAAGCCACAAAAGATACGGTGGATAGCGAAGGCTGGCTCCATTCCGGAGATTTGGCCTGCCGGGATGCTGACGGCAACTACCGCATCACCGGTCGGTTGAAAGATATGATTATCCGTGGCGGTGAAAATATCTACCCCAAGGAAATTGAAGAATTTATTTATACCCACCCCGCTGTGCAGGATGTGCAGGTCATTGGTGTCCCCGATAAGAAATACGGCGAAGAAATCATGGCTTGTATCATTCTAAAGGAGCAAGGAAGTATCTCTGTTTCCGAAATGACGGACTACATCAAAGCCAGCATGGCACGGCATAAAGTTCCGAAGTATATTGAATTTGTGAATGCTTTCCCAATGAATGCGGCAGGAAAAATCCTCAAATACAAAATGCGCCAGGATGCCGCCGCACGGCTTGGTCTTGTGGGTGACGGCGCCGACACCGCCGGTCGAGCAGATTCTTAATGAAATACGCGTTGCGTTGGGACTTTTCCCTCGCAACGCGTTTTTATTATCCAAAATAATTTTTGGGATTCGACCTTTACCGTTGGTTTTTTCTGTGATAAAATAGTATAAATATCCAAAAACACACAAAAGGAGGGGATTACCTTGGAATTTTCCATATGGAATAAGAATAACCGGAAATATCTTGCCCTCTCCTTTGTATTTCCCCTCGGCGGCTTTTTACTGTTAATGATGTTAGGCGGATATGTGCCTTTTGGCTCCTATTCCATGCTCTTTTCCGATATGTATCACCAGTATTTCCCCTTCTTTAACGCATTTCGGGAAGCCTTACAAAGTGGGGAATCCTTGCTGTTTCACTGGTCTGTGGGCATGGGCATGGACTATTTGGGTTTAATGGCTTATTACCTTGCCTCTCCCCTAAACTGGCTCAGCGCCCTTTTGCCGGAAAGTTGGGTTTTGCCCTATTTTTCTCTGCTTGCTCCCATTAAAATTAGCCTTGCCAGTTTATTTTTCTCCATTTTTCTAAAGAAAACCTTTGGAAGAAATGACTTTTCTCTCCCCTTATTTGGTTGTTTTTACGGCACTTGCGCCTGGGCGCTGGGTTACCATTGGAATGTGATGTGGCTGGACACCTTTGCCCTCCTCCCCTTGGTAGTATTGGGCGCAACGGCCTTGCTCAAAGATAAGAAATTTTTCCTTTACACCATTGCATTATCCCTATCCATTCTTTCCAACTATTACATCGGTCTTTTTACCTGCATCTTCATCTTGCTTGTTTTCTTGGTCTATGAAATTTGCCGTTGGCCCGGTATTGGCAGATTCTTTGCAGATTTGGGACGCATGGCCCTATTTTCCACATTGGCCATTGCCATGACCGCCGTACTGGAACTGCCTGCATTTAGCGCACTGCAAACCACCCAATCCAGCATCAACACCTTCCCGGACGATTTCTCTCTGAACATCGTTTCCTACGAAGCCTGCCAAAGTGCCCGTGAAGCGTGGACTGCTTTTAACATTGCAAAACAAGCCGGAGATCCCTCTTTCTTCCTCTGGTGGATTGCGCTGGGAAAATCCATCCCTCCTATCTTATTGGGCATGAAAGAAGTGGCTGGAAATTTAGCCGGTGGATTAACGCCTACCTTTATGGAAGGACTTCCCAATGTGTACTGTGGCATTGGCACCTTGTTTTTATCCTTCCTGTTCCTAACTGCCCGTCAGGTAAAACTTCGGGACAAACTGTGCAGTGTGGGTCTTTTGCTGTTTTTACTGGCAAGTTTTGTCATTCGACAACTTGATTATCTTTGGCATGGCTTCCACTTTACCAACATGATTCCCTACCGGTTCAGTTTTTTGGTCAGTTTTGTACTCCTTTTTATGGCATACCGCGCATTTTTATTGCTCAGAACTTTCCGCCTTTGGCAAATCCTCTGCGCAGGCGGTCTTTGTTTCCTTGTCTTACTGTTTTCTGAGGCCAGAAACCAAATTCTATTTTGGGTATTTAACGGAATCTTTTTCCTCCTGTATTTGGGCATCTATTTATATGCCACTACCCAAAAACCTTTGCAAAAAAATGCCACCTTGCAACTTCTCCGCAAGGAAGTGCGCAATCGGAAAAACCGTAGATATTACGCCAGCGTACTGCTTCTGGTGGTGATGGGAATGGAATTGATTGTAAATATGGTTAATTTCGGTGTGCAATTCCCTGCCACAAATATGGAAAACTACCCGAAAGGCACCACCTATACCGCCTCCATGATTCGCTATATGAAGGAACGGGAAGCCTACACCCCTTTCTATCGGGCAGAAGTCACGCATTCCCAAACCCTAAACGACGGGGCGCTGAACAATTACAATGGCATCTCTGCGTTTACCAGTTCTGCCAATGTCAACGTTACCCGATTTACCAAGGCTTTGGGGTTAAGCGCCAAAGACTCATATAACCGCTACTGCTATGAAGAAGGTTCTCCGGTCAGCAATTTGTTTTTATGTTTGAAATACCTGTTGGAACGGGATGGCCGGGTAGAGGAAAACCCGTATTTTGACGAGGTGCATCATTATGGCGATGTGTACCTTTTGGAAAACAACGCCTATCTCCCCTTGGGCTTTTTGGCAGAACCCATATTGCAGGATGTGGACTTTTCTGTACCCGGTTCTTTTTGGTTTCAAAATGCTCTGTTCAGCGCCGCCACAGGTCTGACCCAAAATGTATGGTACACCCATGGGATTGCCAATTTAACCATATCCTCTGCGGATGTGATTGTGGAAGAAACCACCGATAGCGGATACTGCAACTACCGCACCGATACCGCAAGCATCCTGCGATACACCTACCTCATGGAATCGGAAGGTTTTTTGTGTCTGGATATGAATATGCCTCAGAACAATGATTTTTCTGTTTGGAAAAACAACAAGCAACTCTATCTGGAAACCATGAACCAACCCCAGATGATGTCCGTTTGCCAAGTTGTGCCCGGAGATGTGATTGAAATCCAGATTGTGTGCAAGGCAGGAGAAGATTCCAGCATGTCCGTTCAGACCGGCATTTTGAATGATGAAGTATTCCGAAAAGGATATGACATTCTAAACGCCTGCACATGGGAACTGACTTCCTTTACCACCACCCGCATAGAAGGAGACATCTCCTGCAATCGGGATGGACTCCTTTATACCTCCGTCCCGCAAGACGGCAACTGGCAAGTCTGGGTGGATGGAGAACTTGTGGAATCCACCACGGTAGGAAATGCTATGGTGGCAGTCCCCCTAACAGAAGGCAATCATACGGTAATACTGCGCTACGTCAACCGTTCCTTCCAAATCGGAAGCCTTATTTCTGCCCTGAGTTTTTGCGCTTTTGCCCTGATTACCTTCTTCTGTTATCGTCATCGGCTTACACCCTACAAAGGCAAACATCTATCTTAATCTTTCAGGCGTATCGGAAGAATTCCGGTACGCCTGAATTTGACTTTTCTTCGTTTATTCGCTATAATGAAGCAAGTTGATTTGCACAAGGAGTTTGATTATGAAATCCGGAAAACGAATCTGTACGCTTTTCTTCTCACTTACCTTACTGCTGTGCGCCTGCACAACTCAGAACACGCAGACCACTACCACCTCCCCACCGCCCCTTCCCGATGCCCGGGAATTATACCGGCAATGTTGTGATTCCCTTTCCCAAGCGACAAATCTAACTGTGGGGTATACGCAAGAAGAAAAACGTACCGTAGAAGCCGATACATTCACCTCCGGCAGTATTGGGACTGCCAACTATAGCAATTACGGTTTGGAAACCATGACCGCTGTGATTACCGAAACGTTATATTATGGTTCCTATACCGGCACTTACGAGCAGGTTTATTGTGAAAACAACGCATATTCCCAAGTCAGTGGTCACTTCTTCACAACTGAAGAAACCGCAACCGACTTTCTTGCGCGGCAAATTCCCGGCATTTTAATGGACGCTTCCTTATATGCCAACCTTTCCATTGCGCATGGAGAAAACAACACCTATGTTGTTTCTTTCTACGGTCCCAGCGCCTTAGAGTCGTGGCTTAACGCAGGAGAAAATGCCGTTTTGATGCAAGCCTACGGCACTGCGACCATCGCCGATACCGGCACGTTGGTGGAAAGCACCTACTTTGCTCAGTACACCTTAGGCGCTACCTCCTACACCCGACAGGTGACCGCCCGTCCCAGCACACCCAAGACATTGGACTTAAGTGGCGCCCATGCAGAACACTACTCTGACTGTATTCCTCTTGATAATTTGGAAATTCCCAAACTGCTCATGCGTGTTGTAGGGGATGTATTCACTGCCCAAACCATCCATTGCAATGCCCAGGAATCGATTTTGACAACCATTGAAAGCAAATCCTGGATTCGAAACAATGCATACACCCTGCAAGGCAGTGGAGACACTCTATCCGCAGTGATGGACTACCACTCCACATATTCCGACTACCGTGGCAGTTTTTCTTACGCCACCCAAAAGGATGTTTTTGAAAACGGCATTCTCACCAGCACCACAGATAACCAGGAACCCGTCACCTCCGAAATCACATCGACCCAAATGCGTCAATTTTTGGAAGATGCAGTTTTGCGAGGACTCTTTGCTCCGAAATATTTAGCAGGTTCTACCTCTAAAATCGAAAACGGAAAATGGCATTTTTCTTTTACGGGAAATCAAGCATATACCTCTGATATTATGGATTTCTGTGAAAAAATGTTTGGCATCAGTTTGGAAAAACATGCCGAATTACAACCTACAGACGCATCGGGATATTTGGTGCTGGATATGGAAACCGGCCTTCCTGTTTCCATGGGCATCTCCCTTATCTGCTCTCATACCATCTACGGAGTCCCCCATGAACTGACCTACTCCCTAAACCACAACCTCGCCTTTGCCCTTCCCAATGAATGATTCTTATGGCGTACCGCAGTTAGTGCGGTACGCCTTTACCAAATTTTAGAATATTTTCCACAAAAATGCCCTTTTCCTCTTGTAAAATCTGACGATTTGGCGTATACTTGTAAACATATTCTACCGATATAAGGAGGAAGTAACGATGGAACTGATTTCCGTCCGTGAACTGTACAAAAACACAGAAAAATATGCAGGTCAAACTGTGAATATCGGCGGTTGGGTTCGCAATCGTCGCCCCAGTAAGCAATTTGGCTTCATTATGCTCAACGACGGCACCTATTTCAATCAGGTGCAGATTGTTTATAACGACACACTTTCCAATTTTCAGGAAATTTCGAAAATCAATATTGGCGCTGCATTGATTATTTCCGGTGAAGTGGTGCTCACACCCGACGGCAAGCAACCCTTTGAAATTCAAGCCCATTCCATTGACGTGGAGGGTCCTTCTACCGGAGATTTCCCTCTGCAACCTAAGCGCCACACCATGGAATTTTTGCGCACCAT
>JAZKZB010000040.1:0-4062 GCA_045612425.1 Faecousia sp. | reverse complement strand
ATCATTTCATACATCACAACGCCCAAAGAATAAATGTCGCTTCGGCTGTCTACCCGACCGCCCTTGGCTTGCTCCGGAGAAATATAATGCACAGAACCCAAAGCCTCTTTGGTCAAGGTGTTGCTTTCGGACATCATTCTGGCAATGCCAAAATCAGCCACTTTCACAGAGCCGTTTTTCAGCACCATCACATTGTGGGGCTTAATATCCCGGTGGACAATTCCTCGGGAGTGGGCGTGCGCCAACGCTTTACCAATTTGAATAGCAAAGTGCAATGTCTCTTTCCAGTTAAGAACGCCCTTCTTTTCCATGTACTGCTTTAATGTAATGCCATCAATGAGTTCCATAACAATAAAATCGGCATCGTCCGATGTGGAAACATCGTATACAGACACGATATTCGGATGGGAAAGCGTCGCAACCGTCTGGCTTTCCGCATGGAAACGGTGACGGAATTCTTCGTCCTGAGAATAATCATCTTTCAGAATCTTGATCGCCACCAAACGGTTTAACCGATGGCAACGGGCCTTATATACCACTGCCATGCCACCGACACCGATGACATCCAGTATTTCGTAGCGGTTATCCAGCAACCGTCCGATATATTTATCCATATCCATAGTCAAAACTCCTCTAAAACAGACATCAAACAACAACCAGCACGCTGGTTACATTGTCCGGCGCGCCACGATTCTTTGCAATCTCCAGCAATCGCTGACAACAAAGTTCCTGACTGTCTCCATGTACAACTTCAAACAGAATTTCCTGCTCATCAATAATATTGGACAGACCGTCCGTGCAAAGAAGCAGGGCATCTCCCTTATCCACATCCAAGTGATAACTGTCAGCCAATACCACGGACTCTGTCCCAATGGCGCGGGTAATATAATTCTTGCCGGGGTAAGTTTTTGCCATTTCCGGTGTCAGTTCTCCTCTGTCCACCATCACCTGTACCAAGGAGTGGTCCTTTGTGACGCAACGAACACCGTCACCGTTCACTCTGTAAAGCCGGCTATCCCCAACATTCACTGCAGTGACCCGCATATTCTGGAGCAAAACGGCTACCAGCGTTGTCCCCATGCCGTGAAATTCTTCCAACTGCTGGGACTGGTCGTAAACCGTGAAGTTTGCCAATTTTACTGCGCCTTCCAGCATGCGGTCAATTTCCTCTTGTCCCATACCGGGAGTAAATGTTCTGCGCACTTCTTCCACAAATACTTCCACAGCCAATTTGCTTGCCACATTTCCGGACTTTGCTCCGCCCATGCCATCGCAAACCACACACAAAAGGGTATTGCGGTCCAACTGTTCCATTTGGTAGGCATCCTGATTTTGCGTGCGAACACACCCCGGATCTGTCAATCCCCAACTTTGCATATTTACCACTCCTTTCGGAATCCACACCCTGCCTATGCAGGATTTTCTTTTTGATACTTTCTGCGCAATTGTCCGCAGGAAGCATCGATATCACCGCCCAAGGTTCTGCGAACCGTAGCGGGAATTCCACCGTCTTCCAAACATTTTTGAAAAGCCATCACCGCATTGCGGGTACTGGGCTTCAGAGGACTTTCTTCCACATGATTCAAGGGAATCAAGTTAAAATGTGCCGGCAGGCCTTTCAATCGATGCAACAGTTCCTTGGCATTATCTATGGAATCGTTTACACCATGAATCATGGCATATTCAAAGGAAATCCGGCGATTGGTTTGCGCATAATAATACCGGCAGGCCTCCAGCAAATCCTCTATGGGGTATGCCTTATTCACCGGCATAATGGTGTTTCGCACCTGGTCATTGGGCGCATGCAACGAAACGGAAAGGGTCAGTTGCAGTTTCTTTTGCGCCAGTTCCCGTATTTTGGGCACCAGCCCGCAGGTGGAAAGACTGATATGACGCATGGAAATATTCATTCCTTCCCGACTGTTTACCAATTCCAAAAAACGCATAACCGAATCAAAATTATCCAACGGCTCCCCAATGCCCATAAGCACAATATGGGAAATGGGAAGACCGGATTCCAACTGGGTAAACAAAACCTGATCTAACATTTCAAAAGGTTCCAACCGGCGAATCAATCCACCCAATGTAGAAGCGCAGAATGCGCACCCCATCCGGCAACCCACCTCTGTGGAAATACACACCGTATTGCCGTAATGATAGCGCATAAGTACTGTTTCTACACAGTTGCCGTCAGCCAGTTGCCACAAATATTTGATGGTGCCGTCCCGTTGAGATTCCTGCTTACGCACCACCGTAGGGGGGCAAATAGGATATTCTGCTTCCAAAATGCTCCGCAAATCCTTTGGCAAATTGGTCATATCCTCAAAACTGCGCGCCCCGCTATGCAGCCATGTATAAATCTGACCGGCGCGGAAGGATGGTTGCCCCAGATCTTTTAATCTGTGCGCCAGTTCCTCTTTTGTCATGTTTTTCAGATTTTCACTCATGTTTTCCTCCGCAAACGGCAGATAAAAAAGCCGTCTGTGTCATATTCTCCCGGCACCAAGGCTATCATGCCAGAGGTATTTCCCGGAAGGGGCGACGGAAGCGGAAGAGGCTCTAATGCAAAATCTTTATGAGATTGCATGAAGGCTTCCACAACGCCCTCATTTTCTTGTCGCACCAATGTGCAAGTAGAATACAGCAACACACCGCCGGGCTTTACATATCGGCTTTGGTTGGAAAGGATTTGCAGTTGCAATTCCGGCAACTGCGCTATTTGCGACAAATTCTTATATCGAATATCCGGTTTTTTCCGGATAATGCCAAAACCGGAACAAGGAACATCCGCTATCACCACATCCATCTTTTCTGCCCATTGGGGGCAAAACTCCGTGGCATCCTGCTTTCGGGGCAAAACTTGCCGCAACCCCAACCGCTTTGCCCCATTTTCCATAAGGGAAACTTTGTGGTCATGAACATCGCAAGAAATGATATTTCCCTTGCCTCCCATGGCAATGGCGGCAGCAAAACTTTTTCCGCCGGGAGCCGCGCAGCAGTCCAGCACTTGTATGTCCCGGTCGTCAGGCAAAGACGCGCAAAGGACACTTAATTTTGCCGCAACATCCTGCACATAGAACAACCCCTGCTGAAAGGAAGGAAGGTTCTCTAAATTTCCGGTGTTTTTCAGAATCAGACAATTCTGCATCCAGGGATGCCCTTGCGCAATCACACCCTCCTGCGTTAACTGCAAAAGCAATTCCGAGGTGTTTGTTTTCAAAGTGTTAACCTGCACCACCGTTTCGGGGGTGGCATTGTTGGCTTCCAGCATTGGCTCTACCCGGGATTTTCCTACATAAGAAGTCAATAAATCAATCAATTCTTTTGGATGACTGTATCTTTCCTCCAGAGTAGTCGGTTGTTTCAAAGTACCTTTGGTGCGAACCGCATTGCGCAAAACGCCGTTCACCAGTCCCGGCGCAAACCGTTGCTTGGGACAAGCCTTTTTCGCCAAACTCACGCACTCATTGACGGCCGCAGAATCGGGAATCTTGTCCAACTCATAAATCTGATATAACCCCAAATGAAGAATATCCCGAATGGCGGGATGCAAATCCTTCAATTTCCCCGTCAACAGTTGTTTCAAATAAAAGTCCAGCAAGAGGCGGTTTTGTAACACGCCGTAACAAAGACGCACTGCCAGAGAGGCATCCCGACGGTCCAATTTTTCTCTTGCTACATATTCTTTCAGAATCCCGTTGGACCATGCTTGTTGTTTACGGCAAGCAATCAACGCATCCAACGCACATTTCCGGGCACTCACGAAATACCCTCCATAGGATGGCCACGGAAATAATCCGGCGCAGACATCCGTTTTCCACCCTCTGCCTGCAAAACTTGAATCTCTATCGCATTTTCACCGCAGGCAATCACCAGACCCGTCTTGGTTAAGCCTAAAATCTCACCGGGTTTTCCTGACTGTTCCACCACTTTGGTAGTATGCACCTTAAACGTCTGCCCCTGCAACTGCATGGTAGCCACCGGCCAAGGGTGCAAGCCACGAACCTGATTATGCACTTGGCGAGCCGTTTTGTTCCAATCAATGGGGCACATAGTCTTATC
>JAZKZB010000039.1:0-7947 GCA_045612425.1 Faecousia sp. | reverse complement strand
CAACTCCTTGGCTCACAGAACGACATGGCTACGATCCGACTTCACCAGTTTGCGGTTGCAACGGGTAGCCTTGTTAATTACTTCTACCATATGCACCGGCACCCGAATGGTACGGGCTTGGTCGGCAATGGCGCGGGTAATGGCCTGCCGAATCCACCAGGTAGCATATGTAGAGAATTTATTTCCCTTTGTCCAGTCAAATTTGTCGACTGCCCGAATCAGACCGGTATTGCCCTCTTGAATCAAGTCCAAAATATGCAAACCCCGTCCGCTGTATTTTTTGGCAATGGACACCACCAAGCGCAGGTTGGCTTCGGTGAGTTTATTCTTGGCTGCCTGGTCACCCTCGCAGACACGCTTAGCCAGTTCCACTTCTTCGTCAGCAGACAACAGGCTGACCTGACCGATTTCCTTCAAATACATCCTCACCGGGTCATCCAGATTGTACTCCGCGGCCAAATCCACAGGGTCAACCAAATCTTCCTCGTCCAAATCCATCAAATCCAGATCGTCATCCAGAACATCTTCCAGACCCAACTCATCGTCGCTCAGATCCAATTCCGTGGGAATAATTTGAATATTGGTTGCCTCAAAACGGTCATAGATTTCCTCAATCTTTTCCGCGGACAAATCCATTTTTTCCAGCAGAGAATTCAAATCCTCCGCTCGGATCATGCCGTCTTTCCGACCCTGGACAATCAGATTCTGCAAGGCGGCTTGCAGTTCTTCCGTGGTCCTCATGGGCGTTTTTTTATCACTCATCTCTATTCCTTCGCTCCTCTTTCTTTTCGTTGTTTTTCGTGCTGATAGACTATATCCCGTTTTTTCGGATTTGACAAGGCTTTTTACGGAAAATTTTTCAAAATCTGCCGTTTTCGTTACATTTTGTCGTGACTAATCACAGTTTCCCCGGAAAATGCCGAAAACATACAGTTTACTTTTTGGAAAAAATTCTGTATAATAGCAAAATAATGGGTGATTTCGCCCTTGGGCCAGATAACAGACTGCCCGTTAAAAATAGAAACAGATTCCTTTTTATGAGGTAATTTTATGACAGAACTTTCCCACATTCGAAATTTTTCCATCATTGCCCATATTGACCACGGCAAATCCACCTTAGCAGACCGTCTGCTGGAAGAGTGCAACGCTGTGGAAAAACGGGAAATGGAATCCCAAATTTTGGACTCCATGGACTTGGAACGGGAACGGGGCATCACCATCAAAGCCACCGCTGCCACCCTGACCTATCGGGCAGATGACGGAGAAGTATACGACTTAAACTTAATCGACACCCCCGGCCATGTGGACTTTAACTACGAAGTATCCCGTTCTTTGGCCGCCTGCGAAGGGGCAATTTTGGTTGTGGATGCCTCTCAAGGCGTGGAGGCCCAAACATTAGCCAACACGTTCCTGGCAACAGATGCCGGGCTGGAAGTTCTGCCTGTCATCAACAAAATCGATCTTCCCTCCGCCCGTCCGGCAGAAGTAAAGGCGGAAATTGAGGATATTATTTGCATTCCGGCAGAAGATGCGCCGGAAATTTCTGCAAAAAACGGCATTAACATCCATTCCGTTCTGGAAATGGTGGTCAAAGGCATTCCCGCCCCCAAAGGCGACCGCAACGCACCGTTGCAGGCTATGATTTTTGACAGCCAATACGATTCCTATCGGGGTGTCATTGTCTACACCCGCATTAAGCAGGGCACTGTAAAACCCGGTATGGATATTAAAATGATGGCCACCGGCGCTACTTACAAAGTTGTGGAAGTCGGCTACATGAACCCCAAAGGACTGATTCCGAAGGAAATGTTAGGCGCAGGGGAAGTAGGCTATATCACTGCTTCCATCAAGACCGTGTCCGATACCCAAGTGGGCGACACCATTACCGGTGTGCAAAATCCTGCCACGGAACCCCTGCCCGGCTACCGTCCGGTGCAACCCATGGTCTATTCCGGTGTTTACCCCGCCGACGGAGCAAAATATCAAGATTTGCGGGATGCCTTGGAGAAACTGAAACTCAACGATGCCTCTTTTGTGTATGAACCGGAAAGTTCCATCGCCCTGGGTTTTGGTTTCCGTTGCGGATTTTTAGGTCTTCTGCACATGGAAATCATTCAGGAACGACTGGAACGGGAATATAACTTAGACTTAATTACCACCGCGCCCAACGTTGTTTACCGGATAACCAAGAACACCGGGGAAGTAATTATGGTGGACAACCCCCTTGACTATCCCGACCCTATGGAAATCCTGTTGGCGGAAGAACCTTTTGTAAAAGTAAACCTGATGGCGCCTCAGGATTATGTAGGCAATATTATGGATTTGGCCACCTCCCGTCGTGGTGAGTTTCAGGACATGGTGTATTTGGATGCCAATCGGGTGGAACTGCACTACAATATGCCCCTAAACGAAATTATCTATGACTTTTTTGACGCCTTAAAGTCCAGAACCCGTGGCTACGGCTCTTTGGACTATGAATGGATTGGCTATCGGCCCAGCCGGTTAGTGAAGTTGGATATTATGCTCAACGGCGACATTGTGGACGCTTTGAGTTTCATCCTCTTTGCAGACAACGCCTATCCCCGGGCAAGAAAAATCTGCGAAAAACTAAAAGAAAACATCCCCCGCGCCCAATTCGAAATCCCCGTACAAGCGGCCATTGGCGGAAAAATCATTGCCAGAGAAACCATTAAGGCTCTGCGCAAGGATGTGTTGGCCAAATGCTACGGCGGCGACATCACGCGGAAAAAGAAACTGCTGGAGAAACAAAAAGAAGGCAAGAAGCGGATGCGTACCTTTGGCACCGTGTCCGTGCCCAGTGAAGCCTTTATGGCAGTGCTGAAATTGGACGAAGATTAAATCTTACGAGGTTCACCATGTTTGAAAAACCAGGAAAAGCAACCCCTTTAGGCATCTATGTCCATGTTCCTTTTTGCCGGAGCAAATGCCAATACTGCGATTTTTACTCGCTGACAGAAAAAAGTGACCGCCTGATGGACGGCTACTTGGATGCGATTTGCGACCACATTCGGGAAACAGGCCCGCAAACCCCGGGGTATCAAGTGGATACCATCTATTTCGGTGGCGGCACGCCCAGTTTTTTCGGCGCAGAAGGCATGGCGGCAATTTTAACCACAATCCGCAAAAATTTTGACGTAACTTCCAATGCGGAAATTACCTTTGAAGCCAATCCGGACTCCGTTTCTCCCAAATTGCTTCGAAAACTCCGCAGCGAAGGCTTTAACCGGGTCAGTCTGGGCATCCAATGCGATGATGACGAAATATTGGAAAAAATCGGACGTCCCCATACTTATGAGCAGGCCGTCACCGCCTACCAACGAATTCGCAAAGCCGGTTTCAAAAACGTTTCCGTGGATTTGATTTACGGCTTACCGGGACAAACATTGGAAGCATGGCAAAAAACATTGCTCAACGTGCTCACCTTAAAGCCGGATCACATCAGTTGCTACGGTTTGAAGGTGGAAAAAGGAACGCCTTTATATGCTTGCAAGAATTATGTAAACCTGCCGGACGATGACACCCAGGCAGATATGTATTTGTCCGCTGTGGAAATCATTCGTTCCAAAGGCTACCGGCAATATGAAATCTCCAATTTCTGCCGTCGGAACTTGGAATCCAAGCACAACATGAAATACTGGTCCGGTGGGGAATATTTGGGCTTCGGTCCCGATGCCAGTTCCGATTTTGCCGGGAAACGTTTTCGAATTGTCCGCAGTCTGAACCGTTATATTGACGGCATTCGTAACGGCGGTCAAGTTTTGGAAGATGTGCAGGAGGTAGCGCCCAGAGAACGGGCAGGGGAATACCTAATGATGCGCCTGCGCACCAGTTACGGCATTAGCGCAGGGGAATACGAACGGAAATTTCTTCTTCCTTTCAGCGCGTTGCAACCGGCTTTGGAGGCATGCCAGCAACGGGGACACGCCATTTCCTTTGATGCAGACAAGTGGCGGCTCACGCCGGAAGGATTCCTGCTTTCCAATTCCATTATTTCCGACTTACTGTTACTGCAGGAGCGCTCCAAACCCTTGGCCAAACGAAAAAGATAACAAAAAAGGTGTGAAGGAAATTCCTTCACACCTTTTTTCGTTTTATTCCGGACTGAACATATCCTTGCCCACAGCGCAAAGGGGACATTCAAAATCCTCGGGCAGGTCCTCAAATTTGGTGCCGGGAGCAATACCGCCCTCGGGGTATCCCTCGGTCTCATCATAAACCCAACCGCAAACATCACATACATATTTCATAAACATTTCCTCCTAAATCATTTCTTGGAATCATCATACCATACATGTTCTTTTTTGCAAAGTAAATTCTTAAAAATCCCGATACAAATTTGACTTCTTCGAACTTTTTCATTATACTATCCCTACAAGGAGGGAGTCCTATGCATTTTTCCGAATTTTTCCCCATCTGGAGCAAACTAACCCCTGACCAACAGCAGAGAATTGCGCAAGCCTCCACCTTCCGCACCGTCTCCAAAGGAACGGTTCTACACAACGGAAATTTTGATTGCTTAGGTCTTTTGTTGATACAAAGCGGTCAGTTGCGGGCTTATCTTTTATCCGACGAAGGCAGGGAAGTAACCGTTTGCCGTTTGTTTGAACGGGATGTCTGTCTGTTTTCTGCCTCCTGCGTTATGCCGGATATGCAATTCAACATTGTGATTGAAGCAGAAAAAGACGCCCAATTCTGGGTCATTCCGGCCTGCCTTTACAAGGAACTGATGCAAGAATCTCTGCCCATATCCCATTACACAAACCAATTGATCAGTACCCACTTTTCCGACCTGATGTGGTTAATTGAGCAGGTAATGTGGAAAAGTTTCGATAAACGCTTAGCCGGATTTTTGCTGGAAGAGGCCAATTTGGAAGGCGCTGTCAATCTGAAAATTACCCACGAGAAAATCGCCAATCATTTGGGGACTGCTCGGGAAGTGGTTACCCGAATGCTTCAATATTTTCAAAACGAAGGCTGGGTGCGCTTAACCCGAGGCAGTGTGGACATAACCAATATCGCCCGCCTGCAAACCTTGGCCGACTGATTTACAGCAATTCCAAAATTCGCTCTTTGGGCATTGCGCCCAGAGCCTCGTTTGTTTTTTGCCCGTTTTGAAACACCATCAACGTGGGAATACTCATAATGCCGTATTGATTGGCCAGGTCGCCTTCCTCATCTACATTGACTTTGCAAACCTTAATATCTTCCCGTTCCTCGGCAATTTCGTCCAGAATCGGGCCTACCATCCGGCACGGGCCACACCAAGGCGCCCAAAAGTCCAAAAGGACGGGCTTATCACTGCGTAACACTTCCTGCTCAAAATTTTCTTTTTGAATATGAATGACTGACATATACATGTCCTCCTTTGTTATTTTGTGATGTCAGTATACACCTTATGTTTCCCCATTTCTGTGATAAAGTTACACAAGATTTTTTATTAAAGGAGAATCCCCATGACCATTACCAACGATATCCGTTATATAGGCGTCAACGACCGGGAGGTTGACCTCTTTGAAGGACAATATGCCGTGCCCAATGGCATTGCTTACAATTCCTATGCCATTGTGGACGAAAAAATTGCCGTGCTGGACACCGTAGACAAGCGGTTTACCCACCAATGGCTGGACAATATTCAGCGCGCCTTGGGTCAGCGCACCCCCGACTATCTGGTCGTACATCACATGGAACCTGACCACGCCGCAAACATTGCCAATTTCCTTTCCGTCTATCCGGAAGCCGTGGTAGTTTCCTCTGCCAAAGCCTTTGTCATGATGGAACATTTCTTCGGCACAGACTACGCCCAACGACGATTGGTAGTAGGGGAGGGAGACACCCTGTGTTTGGGAAAGCACACTCTCACATTTGTTGCCGCACCCATGGTGCACTGGCCGGAGGTCATTGTTTCTTATGACAGTTGCGACAAGGTGCTGTTCTCCGCTGACGGATTCGGTAAATTCGGCGCCCTTGACGCCCAGGAGCCGTGGATTGACGAAGCCCGGCGGTACTACATTGGCATTGTGGGAAAATACGGACCTCAGGTACAGGCGCTCTTAAAAAAAGCCGCAGGTTTGGACATTGCCATGATTTGCCCTACCCACGGGCCGGTGCTAAAGGAGAATTTGGGATATTATCTTCACTTGTATGACATTTGGTCTTCCTACGAAGTGGAAGAAGACGGTATTGTGGTGGCGTACACCTCCATTTACGGCCACACCAAAACCGCAGTAGATTTGCTGGTACAAAACCTCCGGGACAAAGGTTGCCCCAAAGTGGTGGTGTATGATTTGGCCCGGTGCGATATGTCCCAAGCCGTAGCCGACGCATTCCGCTACAGCAAACTGGTGTTGGCCACCACTACCTATAACGCAGATGTGTTCCCCTTTATGAAAGAATTTATCCATCATCTGACAGAACGAGACTTCCAAAATCGCACCGTTGCCCTGATGGAAAACGGTTCCTGGGCGCCTTTGGCCGCCAAGGTGATGCGCAACCTTTTAACCCAAAGCAAAGCCTTAACCTTTGCAGATACCACCGTACGCATTCTGTCTGCTTTGGATGAAACCTCCAAAAAACAAATCCAAGACCTCTCTGACGAACTTTGTATGGAATACTTGGCCCGTCAAGATTCCACTGCAAACAAAAACGATTTGTCTGCGCTGTTTCGCATCGGTTACGGATTGTACGTGGTCACCTCCAGCGACGGCAATCGTGACAACGGGCTGATTGTTAACACCGTCTCCCAGGTCACCAGCACGCCCAACCGCATTGCCGTGACCATCAACAAAGCCAACTACTCCCATCACATTATTCAGCAAACCGGAAAGATGAACGTCAACTGCTTAGACACCACCGCACCGTTTTCTCTGTTCCAAAACTTCGGATTCCAAAGCGGACGAAGCGTGGATAAATTTGCGGAAATCGAACCCCTGCGCTCCGATAACGGTTTGCGCTTCCTGCCCCGGCACTGTAACGCCCTTTTGTCTTTGAAAGTGGAAGATTATGTGGATTTGGGCACTCACGGAATGTTCCTGTGTTCCGTCACCGAGGCCCGGGTTCTCTCCTCCAACGAGACCATGACTTACGCCTATTACCAAGACCATGTCAAGCCCCAACCGGAAACCGGTGGCAAAAAAGGATTTGTCTGCAAAATCTGCGGGTGGGTTTACGAAGGCGAAACCCTACCCGATGATATTGTTTGCCCTCTGTGTAAGCACGGCGCGGCAGATTTTGAGCCAATCGCATAAAATGCAAATCGGCGTGCAAAAGGGCAACGCTCCGTAAGGAAGTATTGGTTTTGAACAGCCCCTTTTCCGCTTAACTGCATAAAAAATTGCCGAAATGCGTCAGCATTCCGGCAATTTTATTATTTGTTAATCAAAAAAGTTACTACTTCAAAACTGCTTCGCACCTGAAAAGGGCCGGTATTTCGTGCCAGACAAGGAAAAAAGCACAGAAATCCTTGGTGGATTTCGAGCATTTTTGACGCAATATGGTGCGAAATTACGCCTTTTTCAGGCATTACTTCCTTATGGAGCGTTGCCCAAGCACGCCGATTCTATTGATTCCCCTAAATATAGTAGTATTTCCCGAATTTCTACTCCTATATCTTGTGTTTCGACAAGTTTCGTAAGAAATTTGTGGTATTATGTGGATACCGGCGCAGCGTTCAGACGAACCACCGCGACAGTGGCATCGTCACAGCCTTCCTGACGGCTGGCTTCCAAAATTCTGACTGCCAATTCCCCGGCAGGCTCAGAAGGACGCTCCCAACTGGTGCGCAGGGCTTCCTCTCCACCCGCCCCATCACTAAGAAGCACCAAAGTTTCCCCCCGGCGCAGGGACAGCCGTTCCACCGATTCCCGACCTTCTGTTACAGAAAGTCCCGGAGGTGGCGTGGCTGTCCCTATTTTTATAGGTTCTCCCCGG
>JAZKZB010000038.1:0-5947 GCA_045612425.1 Faecousia sp. | reverse complement strand
AAAATTTCCGGCCCCGTAGTTTTTTCGTGAATGTCAGCATTTGCCGGGTTATCAAATTGCCCGGGGATAAAACTGTTGGGGATTTCCTTGGCCAGTTGCTCTGCCATAGCAATGGCACCGGTCATGCCTTGCGCGCCGGGGGAGAGGATGACTTCTGCGCCGTAGGCAGTCATCATCCGCCGCCGTTCCACACTCATGGTATCCGGCATGACGATTTTGCATGTATATCCGCGCATAGAGGCGATGGCGCACAAACCGATGCCGGTATTGCCGGAGGTTGGCTCAATAATGACGGTATCCTGATTCAGAAGCCCTTTTTCTTCCGCATCGTCCAGCATAGCCTTGGCCACCCGGTCTTTTACAGAGCCGGCCGGATTCAGCATCTCCAGTTTTGCCAGGATCTTTGCCTGCAAAGCATCGGCCTTTTCAATTTTTCTTAACTCTAGCAGAGGTGTGTTGCCAATGAACTGCTCAACAGAGGTAAAAACGGTTGCCATATCATCACTCCTTTCGGTCATTATAAAAAGAAATGGAGTCTTTGTCAATGCGCCGATTTTTACACAATTTGGTGGAAGAAGAGAAAAAGAAAAAACGTTATTCATATAGCCGATGAAAGTACAATGCTATCGCTTATTCAATTTTTCTAATTCGGTATCAATGATGGCGATTTTTCGTTGCATCCGTTCAATGGCGCGTAACATAAGCATACGGTTTGTTCGTAGTTCATCCTCTCTGGAGAGAACCCAACGTTTGCCGGAAGTATCGCAGTTGTAGCAGTCTTCCTCTGCGCAGTTCTTACATTCTTGGGGGAGTGGGGTTACTTCTATCCATTCCATAGTATCGCCTCCTTGTATTTGCCTTTTATAGTATAGGCAAATTTTTGCTAATATTCAAGAGGCGATTTTATGGAGATAATATATGCATCCACTTAGAAATGGGGGTACATATATGATTTCCTATAATCCACTGTGGAAAACTATGAAGAAACGTGGCGTAACGACCTATACGCTGATTTATAAAAACGGCTTTAGCGCGTATACGATTACCAATTTGAAACGTAATAAATCCATTACCATGAATACATTGGAGAAGTTATGCACAGTTTTGAAATGCACGCCCAATGATGTTATTGAGTTTACGGAAGATTAAAACGCTCTTGCTGAAAAGCCGGAGCGTTTTTTGTTGAAAGCATATCCGTTATTTTGATAAGGAAAGAGTATCTGCAATTTTTCTTGTTATTTAAGAGTTTGGCAATGCGCCTTCTCGATTGACTTTGGCATATAAGTGTGGTATAACCAATAAAAACCCTAAGGGGAGGGAAAACGGATGTCTATCAATGAACAAATTGGTCAGGCAGTGGATTTGATTTTGGAGGATTATCAGGCAAACCGGGAAATTGATAAAATGGATGCCCTTCGTTTGCCGGATAAAGATGTGGTGGAGGATATGATCGGGAAACTCCATCGGATTATCTTCCCCGGCTATGCCAAAGATAGAAATTTTCAAATATACAATGCCAAGCATAATCTGTCCATGTTGATGGAGGATGTGATGTTCCATTTGAGCCGGCAAATTAGCATGGCACTGCAAGGCGACGGCATGATGCAATCTCAGGCGGAAGAGAAGGGACAGGAGATTTCTCTGGCATTTTTCCGCCGGATTCCTGCAGTGCGGGCTTTGGTGCAATCAGATTTGCAGGCGTCCTTTGACGGTGACCCTGCAGCCACCAGTTATGACGAAATTGTGTTTTCATATCCGGGATTGTTTGCTATTACAGTCTATCGGTTGGCTCATGAACTGTATTTGCTGGGCGTGCCTATGATTCCCCGGATGATGACGGAACATGCCCACAGTGTAACCGGTATTGATATTCACCCCGGCGCGACCATTGGCGCTTATTTCTTTATCGACCATGGAACCGGCATTGTCATCGGGGAAACCACGGTGATCGGGGAAAATGTAAAGGTGTATCAGGGCGTGACTTTGGGTGGCCTTTCCACTCGGGGCGGTCAGGGCTTGCGGGGCAAAAAACGTCACCCTACCATTGAAAACAATGTAACGATTTATGCCAATGCCTCTATTTTAGGCGGTGATACGGTCATTGGGGCGGATTGCGTTATCGGTTCTAACGTGTTTATTACCGATTCCATCGCGCCCAATACGACGGTTACCAACAAGAACCAGGAGTTACAATTTAAGTCTCATTCTTTGGAACGGCGTGAAAAGTAAAAAATGCGGGGAATTTCCCCGCATTTTTATGTTTCTTTCGGAAAACAAATTCGCTCCAATCGCTTATAAAGCAAGAGAGTAAGAAGGGATACGCTGACCCCTTTGATTAGATTTAACGGCGCCACGCACAGCAATACAAAGGAAGAAATGTTTTGGACTGACGGAGAAATGGCGGTGCCCATGGCGACAATGGTTTCTAAGGGCATGCCATATAATTGCGCAAACTTCGGGAGCAGATAGATTGCATTGAAGGCGCTTCCGAATACGGTTAAAAAGGCGGTGCCGGCAACCATGCCCCAAATGGCGCTTTTTTTGCTTTTGCGCAGGTGATAGAGGAAAGTGGCGGGCAATACCAGACTGCATCCTACTGCAAAATTGGCGAAATCGCCGACAAAGGCGGTGGAGGTGCCTTTTAGAATCAGTTTCAGCAGAATTTTAACACCTTCGCAAGCGATGGTGGCGGAGGGCCCTAAGTAGAATCCACAGAGCAGAACCGGTAATTCAGAAAAGTCCAGTTTGTAAAATTCTGGGGCCAGGAAAACCAGAGGGAAATCTAAAATGTGCAGCACTGTGGCAATGGCACCGCAAATGCCGATGATACTTACACGCTTGGCGGAAGAAAGTTGCCTGCGATGTTTCAGCAAGTAATGTTCCGAAAGATGGGCGAGTACGGATAAAATTACCACAATGCCGGTGCATACCAGTACAAACACAAAGTTTTCTTGCAATTTTTTCCAAAGTTCCATAACGTGGCCTCCTAAAAAATACGCCCTGAGGATAGACTCAGGGCGCAAAAAAGCAAGAAAATGACTTTCTTTCATCCAGACTATACTGTCGGTATCGGAATTGCACCGATTCTGCGCAAAAGCGCTCGCGGACTATACCGCCGGTGGGGAAGTTCGCCCCGCCCTGAAAGCCTATTGGGTTTGGCTACACCATAACACGAAAGGTTCGGTGTTGTCAAGAAAATCTTTTTATGGTATGATAGTGAAAATCAATTCGGCTGGGTGCTGGGAGTTGTTGGCGTGGTCGAAGGCGTTTCTTCTGCTTTTGGCATTTTGAAACTGCGCACGACCCCTTTGGCAGAAGTGTCGGTGACATCTCCGCCGATGATTTGGTTTTTGTATATTAAAAGAGTAGCATATACCGGTTCTGTGGCGCCGGGATAGTTGTTGATTTTATAGACAAAGCGCATGACGGTTTTTCCGGCAAAAGCGGACAAATCGTAACCTTGAGATTTTTGCAGGGCATTGTAGCGTTCAAAGACTTCTCCGGATTCCGCAGGAATCAAGACCTGACTGGACTCAACCGGGGAATTCGTCACATCCCAGCCGAAACTCTTTAAGAAAGCCACCCGCGCATCATTGTTGGAAACATTGGTAGAAAGGGTGGGAGTTGCATCGTTTCCGCTGAATATTAAAATTGCGCCGATCACTACGGCGAGGATAACAGCCACCGCGATGGCTATTTTCTTTTTGTCGACCTTTGCGGTCATAACCAACATAGGAAATCCCTCCAAATTCAGTAATAGGTGGTATAACTTATTCTGTTGTGGACGAGGTTAGAACGGAGAATGTATGGAAAGATTGGATAAATTTTTGTGCGATAGCGGTTTAGGAACCCGCAGTCAGGTCAAGGCAATTCTGAAAACCGGAGAAGTGACGGTAGATGGCGCAGTTGCTCGGGACGGCGCAATGAAAATTATTCCGGAAAGCCAGACGGTTTGCTTTCGTGGGGAAATCCTGCCCGGGAAGACCCGTGTGGTACTGATGCTGAATAAACCGGCCGGCTATGTAACGGCAACGGAGGACAAACGGGAAAAAACGGTGATGGAGTGGATTCCCGATGTGTATAAAAATCAGGGAGTCAAGCCGGTGGGCCGATTGGATAAGGAGACGGAGGGTTTACTGCTGTTTACCAATGACGGCGAACTACTCCACTGCTTAATTAGCCCCAAAAAGCAAGTTCCCAAGCGCTATTATGCCAGACATGAAGGAACGGCAACGGACGCGGATGTGGAAGCATTTGCCAAGGGAATTACCTTGGGAAACGGGGAAGTCTGCATGGGGGCTGTGCTGGAAATCATAGGTCCCGGGGAAAGCATGATTGAAATTTGTGAGGGGAAATATCATCAGGTGCGTCGGATGATGGCCTCTCGGGGGTTAACAGTGACATACCTGGAAAGAAGGCAGGAAGGTGGCCTTGTTTTGGGTGATTTGCCTCGTGGGGAAGTGCGTCTTTTGACGGAAACAGAAATCCGGGAACTGGACAAAATACGTCAATACCCACAAAAATGAGGGGGCTTTTTGCAAAAATATGTCAAAAGGTACTTGCAAATTGTGCAAAAGGTATGTATAATGATAGTGAAATTTTGTTAAAAACGTATTCTTTTGAAAAATAGGGAGGCCCTCTAATGTCCAATAGTGTATTTCAAAATGTGATTGTGCAGTTAAAGGATATTTCCGACCGCACCTACGGTGTTATCGATACGGAAGGCAGTGTAATTTCCTGCACCGATTCCTCTTTGCTTGGGGAGCGGTGGTCGGATGCCGCGTTGAAAGTGGCAAATGCAGGGGGTCAAGTGGTGACCTTTAATCAAAAGAGTTTTAAGGCAATTACCAGTAATGCCGATGTTTTTGAATACGGCGTTTTCTGCTCCGGTGTGGACGAGGCAGCCAGAATCGGTTGTCAAATGGCGCATATTTCTTTGAACGATGCTAAGATTTTCTACGAAGAGAAGCATGACCGCGGTACCTTCGTAAAGAATATTCTCATGGACAATATTCTGCCCGGCGATATTTATGTCCGTGCTAAGGAACTGCATTTTGCAACGGAAGCCCCCCGGGCAGTCTTTTTGGTGCGTCAGTTGGGTCATTCCGACGTGGCTGCGGTGGATGTACTGGGCGGCATGTTCCCGGATAAGGCTCAGGACTTTGTTATGAGCATCAATGAATCTGATATTGCGGTGGTAAAGCAGATTTCTCCTGCCACCAACGGTGAGGATTTAGAGAAAATTGCCAAGGAAATGGAAGATTTGCTGAAACGGGAATTGTTCCTGAAGACGGTTATCGGCTTTGGCACCATTGCGGAACATCTGCGGAATTTGGCTGACTCCTATAAGGAAGCGCAAACCGCTATTGATGTGGGTAAGGCTTTCGATACGGAAAGAAGCATTATTAACTATGAGAATTTGGGTATCGGTCGGCTGATTTACCAGTTACCCACCACCCTGTGCGACATTTACTTAACAGAAGTATTTAAGAAGAGTTCTATTGATTCTTTGGATCAGGAAACTTTGTTTACCATCAATAAGTTCTTCGAAAACAATTTGAATGTTTCGGAAACCTCCCGGAAACTGTTTGTGCATAGAAATACGTTGGTTTACCGGCTGGAAAAAATTCGGAAATTAACCGGACTGGATTTGCGTCAGTTTGACCACGCCATTGTGTTCAAAGTGGCTCTGATGGTGCGGAAATACTTATCTTCCCGGGATAGTCGATAATCATGATAAGGCCACCTTTTGGTGGCCTTATTTTTTCGATGTGGATTGACATAATATCCGCCTTGTGTTACAATTTGGTTACACTGTTTTTGAGGTGAAAAAGATGATAGAATTTACCAATGTGGTGAAATCATATAGTGTCGGCACCCAGGCATTGCGAGGGGTGTCCATGCAAATTGAAGACGGAGAATTTGCTTTTCTGGTGGGCCCTTCCGG
>JAZKZB010000037.1:0-2920 GCA_045612425.1 Faecousia sp. | reverse complement strand
CATGTTCGGGACTGACACCGCCAAACAATATGCAAACACTTAATTTTTTCAACTCAATCGCCTCATTTCAGTAATGCTTCCCCGGCTCTGTAAATATCGCCGGCACCTACTGTTAAAATAATATCACCGGGTTGTGCCAACATCTTTAAAGTTTCCGTCACTTCCGGTAAGGTGGCGCAATAATAACTGTTTGGAATTTTCTCCTGCAAGTCCTTTGAAGAAATCCCAACGGTATTTCTCTCTCTGGCTGCATAAATTTCCGCCAAGACCAGCACATCCGGTTTTTGCAGTTGGGTAACAAAATCGTCAAAAAGCGCCTTGGTTCTGGTATAAGTATGGGGTTGGAATGCCACAATCACCCGCTGATAACCCATTGCCCGCACCGCATCCAAGGTAGCGGAAATTTCTCCGGGATGATGGGCATAGTCATCATAGACATCCGCGCCGTGAAAGCATCCTTTTTTCTCCATCCGTCGTCCGGCACCGGAGAATGTGGACAATCCCTGCTCCACCGCTTCCGGGCTAAGTCCCATATTCCAGCCAACCGCAGCCGCAGCCAGGGCATTTAACGTATTGTGCCGCCCGTAAACCGCTAACTGCACATGGCAATAGGGCTCTCCGTCACAAAGCACATCAAAAGAGCGCCAGTCCGAAGATATATTGACTGCGCGTACACGGTTGCGCTCTCCCAAACCGAAGGACAAATAGTCAAGGCCCTTCAAAGTCTCCACTGTATTGGCATCGTCGCCATTGGCTACAATACCGCCGGTAGACAACTGAGCAAAATTGCGGAAGGATTTTTCCACATCTGCCAAGTCCTTAAAATAATCCAGATGGTCAGCCTCAATATTCAACACCACCGCCAAAGTTGGGAAAAAGTTCAAGAACGAATCGCAATATTCACAACTTTCCAGCAAAATGGTATTACCATTTCCTACCCGATGGCCTGCCCCTAACAGTGGCAGAAAACCGCCAATCATCACCGTAGGATCCACATTTCCGGCCATGAGTACATGGGCAATCATGGACGTAGTCGTTGTTTTCCCGTGGGTACCGGAAACACAAATTGCATTTTGATAGGCTCGCATAATGATACCCCAAGCCTGCGCCCGTTCAAAAACAGGAATCCCCAATGCCCGAGCCCCGGCGATTTCCGGGTTGTCATTATGTACCGCCGCTGTGCGAATCACACAATCCACGTCCTGAACATTTTCCGCCCGATGTCCAATATCCACACGAATCCCATTGGCAATCAGTTCATCGGTAGACACGGACGCATTCATATCCGAGCCGGATACAATCAATCCCATGCCCTTGAGAACCAGTCCAAGAGGACGCATGGAAACACCGCCGATTCCCACAAGATGAATCCGCTTCCCGGGCTGTATATATTCTTGAAGTTCTAAGGTGTTATGCTCCATAATAACCGCAACTCCGTTTTAATATTCATTAACTTGTATATTATATAACATTTTGGTGAATTTTACAACTATAAATATGAAAAGCCCCCACATTTCTGTGGAGGCCTTTGCGATTTTATTCTTCCAAATAATTGGATTCATTGAGTTCTGTTTTTAAATTTCGTTCTTTCGGCATGCAACAATTCTCCCTTGCAAGTTCTGACTCTACCTTATATGCAAGGGTTTCCAGACTGCGTACAATCCGGCCAAATCCATCTGCTAAATAATATATAACAACTGCAGAAACAAATACGCCAAATGCACACAAAAGGACTGTTAAGACATGAGTAATAATCTGTTCAACTTCATAATTAGAAATTCTTATGAGAGCATTGTTACACTCCAGCACAGTTCCTGCGCTCACTTCACTCTGCCCGTACCATAAAGAACTATGGGCCTTAAAATCATCAAATGTATCGAGATAGTTTTCCCGCAATGCATTACATTCCTCTATAATATCCGATATGCCAGAGAACAACCACACTAATAAAGCACACAGCGAAAGAACTGAAGCAAGAATAATCACAACACGCAAAACAGATCCGGAATTATGAAGTAGTTTTTTCATCCAGCAGATCAATAATGTAATGATCGACAATCCAATCATACACGTAATTACTATAATGCTTGGGTTTTGCACATACCACTCTGGATTGTCAATTTTATAAATATAAAATAAATCAGCATAAATAGAATAATTATTGGAAACATCAATAATTAGCCAAATTGAACACGCAATGACTATAATTGCCACCAATACAATACTTGCAATTTTTAAAATTTTGTTGGGTTCTTTAAACATCTCTTCATCTCCTAATATAATTAAAAAGTGCGCAGCCGAGGCTGCGCACGAAAAACGCAACCCCAATTGCTGCGACACAATCATTCGACAAACACAAGGATGCCAAATAGAGGGTGCATTTTTGCTGAAAACAAAAACACATCCTTGTAATTGTCGTACATATATGATTGTGTCGCAAGGTAAATATATCACACCCAAATGTAGATTGCAAGTAAAAACTGTCGTAATGCCGAAGAGAACCGGGCACGTGGTGTTTATTACCTATTGACGCATAAAATATCCCCACAACCAAAAGGTTGTGGGGAATCAATATGTTGGCATTACCTATTTTTGCGGCCCGTCACCAGGCAACTATCGTCGGCGTACGTGTGCTTAACTTCTGTGTTCGGAATGGGAACAGGTGGACCCACACGACAATCAATACCAACTTATTCACTTAATTGGTGACCCGTGGGAGAATCGAACTCCCGTTACCGGCGTGAGAGGCCGGTGTCTTAACCGCTTGACCAACGGGCCATTGGTACACCTTCAGGGACTCGAACCCAGGACCCACTGATTAAGAGTCAGTTGCTCTACCAACTGAGCTAAAGGTGCATTTCTCCAACTCCGGTAGGATGTGCTTTTGCTACACCCTCAAAACTGAACATCGCTTTCTTTT
>JAZKZB010000036.1:0-4225 GCA_045612425.1 Faecousia sp. | reverse complement strand
TGCTGGTGGCGACGGTTCTTGTATCCTTGCGAATCGGTTCTTATGAAACACCTATGGTGGAGTTGATAAAAGGCCTTTTTGGGCGCTCTTCTGATAAAAAGGTCAATTTGGTGGTACAGAACAATCGTTTGCCCCGCATTTGCGCGGCTTTGTTAGCCGGTAGCGGATTTGGGTTGGCCGGTTGCGCCTTGCAAGCGGTATTGCATAATCCTTTGGCATCGGCATCTACATTGGGTGTTTCCCAGGGGGCGAGTTTCGGTGCGGCTTTTGCCATTGTGGCCTTGGGGCTCAGTGGCGTGGGAGGCATTGGGATTCCGATTTGCGCCTTTGTGGGTTCAATTGCGGTGGCGTTGCTGATTTTGGCATTGTCCCGTTTTCGTCAGATTACGCCGGAGGGAATTGTACTGGCCGGCGTTGCTATCAGTTCTATGTTTTCCGGCGCGACAACGCTACTTCAGTATTTTGCTGATGAGGTGGAACTTTCCACAATCGTATTTTGGACATTTGGAGATTTGGGGAATGCAAGTTGGCCGGAATTGGGGCAGATGGCACTGGTAAGCGGTGGATTGCTGGTGTATTGCCTATATCACCGGTGGGATTATAATGCATTGCTCAGCGGAGAAGAAACGGCAATCAGTTTGGGAATCCCGGTGAAACGGTTGACACTGGTCAGTATGTTGCTTTGCTGTTTGTGCAGTTCGGTGACGGTTTCCCATGTGGGATTGATCCATTTTGTAGGATTGGTTGCCCCGCATATTGTGCGTATGGTGGTTGGAAATAACCATGTTTATTTAATACCCGGCTCTGCGTTGGCGGGAGCAACCTTATTGTTGCTCAGTGATTTGTTGGCGCGTACGGCCATAGCCCCGGCAATTTTGCCCATTGGCGCAATCACTTCCTTTTTGGGAGGACCTTTGTTTTTGTACCTTCTGTTTCGGGGAGGGAAGAGAAAATGATGGAGATTCGAAATATTTCCTACCGCTATGAAAAAGGTAACCCCGTTTTGCAAGATGTGAGTTTTTCCTTGCAGCCCGGTCAGTTTTTGGCGATTTTGGGCAATAACGGCGTTGGAAAAAGTACGTTGCTGAAATGCATTAACGGCATATTGACCCCACAGGAAGGACAGGTCCTCCTGGAGGGTGAAGATTTGCTGAAAATGACCGGCAGAGAAGTGGCAAAGCGGGTAGCCTTTGTGTCCCAAAATGTGCCGAATACGCAAATGACAGTACACGATACGGTCATGTTGGGGCGCCGTCCTTATATGGGATGGGGATTTACGGAAAAAGATCATGACATTGTCCATGAATGTATGGATAAACTGGATTTGGATGCCATTCGGGGAAGATTTTTAAATGAACTTTCAGGTGGCCAACGGCAAAAGGTAATGTTGGCAAGAGCGTTGGCTCAGCAACCGAAGGTGTTGCTTTTGGATGAACCGACCAGTTCTTTGGATGTCAAAAATCAATATCAAGTGCTGAACATGGTTCGGAAATTCTGCGAAGAGGACGGACTGTCGGCAGTGGTGGTGATTCATGATTTGAATTTGGCTTTGCGGTTTTGTCATCGCTTTGTGTTACTTAAGAACGGGAAAATCTACCGCAGTGGTGGCCCGGAGATATTGGATGCGCAAGCGCTGAAAGAGGTATATCAAGTCAGTGGAGAAATATTGGATATAGAAAACCGGCACATGGTGCTGATTCGGGAGTGAGAATTATGAAAACATGGAAGGATTGCGTGGCGTTTCACGGCCATGAATGTGGTGGCTTGACCATTGGCTATCAGGCTTCGCTGTATGCGATTGCTTTGCTGGGGTTGACCTTTTCTGAGGATGAGCAGGTCGTATGTATCAGCGAAAATGATGCTTGCGGTGTGGATGCGATTCAGGTAATGTTGGGTTGCAGTTTGGGAAAGGGAAATCTGAAATTCCATTTACGGGGAAAGCAGGCATTTTCTTTTTATAACCGCGCTAACGGTAAGTCTGTTCGTTTGGTTTTAAAACCAAAACCGGAGGGAATGAGCAAGGCGGAGTCTTTTGCTTATTATCAGTCCTGTACGCCGGAAGAAATGTTCGAGGTTAAGCAGACGGTGCTTCCTTGCCCGGAGAAGGCAAATCTTTACGAAAGTTTCCGTTGCGCAAAATGCGGCGAAACGGTTGGATCTCCATGGATTCGATTTACCGATGGAGTTCCCGTTTGTCTTGATTGTTTGGAAGATTGATAAATCCCCGACATTGCTCAAAATGTCGGGGATTTTCTATGTCCCATATTTTTAATTTTGCCCCTCGGTAAAGTGACGAAATGTTGCAAATTCACGGTATTTTCATAATTTGCCTATTGAGATTGGTGGAAGTTTCGTGTATAATTTTGATAGATGTGCCATGCACAACCTTACATATTTTTGGAGGAATGAATATGCCTATGCAAATGGGTTTTCGTTGGTACGGTGAAGGCAATGATAAAATCAGCCTTGCTGACATTAAGCAAATCCCCGGTGTCACCAGCATTGTCTGGGCATTGCATCACAAAATGCCGGGTGAAGTTTGGGAAGAGTCCGAAATCGCAGAGGTGAAAAAGCAGTTGGACGAATATGGATTTACCATTGATGTGGTGGAATCCGTGAATGTCCATGACGATATTAAAATTGGACTGCCTACCCGGGATGTGTATATTGAAAATTATAAGACCACCATCCGGAATTTAAGCAAATTCGGGGTAAAGGTGATATGTTATAATTTTATGCCTATCTTTGACTGGACTCGGAGCAATCTGTTTCACCCGGTAGGAGATGGCTCTACGGCATTGTTCTATGAAAAGAACATGATTCAGGACGATTATAACGCCATGGCGAAGTACATCTTAGACTTTACCGAGAAGTACAATATGTCCTTCCCCGGTTGGGAACCGGAACGCATGGCGAAACTGGATCAGTTGTTCCGGGATTATCAGGACGTAGACCACGAAAAATTGTGGGCGAACCTAAAATACTTCCTGGAAGCCATTATGCCCACCTGCGAGCAGTGCGATGTGAAAATGGCTATTCATATGGATGATCCCCCCTGGGATATTTTCGGACTGCCCCGTTTGCTTGTGGATGAAAAGAGCATTGACCGTTTCCTGAAAATGGTGGATAATCCTTATAACTGCCTGACCCTTTGCTCCGGCTCTTTGAATGCAAATCCCGAAAACAATGTGGCGCAGATTGTGCGTAAATATTGTGACCGTATCGCTTTTGCCCATATCCGCAATGTGAAGCATTTCCCCAACGGCGACTTCTCGGAAGCCTCTCACCGGGATTGCGACGGGGATACCGGTATTTTGGATATCTTGAAGGCCTACCATGATTGCGGTTACGAAGGATATATCCGTCCTGACCATGGCCGGCATCTGTGGAATGAAGGTCCGGGAAATGTACGTCCCGGCTACGGTTTGTATGACCGGGCTTTGGGTATTATGTATATGCTGGGTGTTTGGGATATGTTGGAAAAACTGGATAATAAATAATATTGGAGGTAATGG
This sequence comes from Faecousia sp., assembly GCA_045612425.1. Taxonomy (GTDB): domain Bacteria; phylum Bacillota; class Clostridia; order Oscillospirales; family Oscillospiraceae; genus Faecousia. The sequence continues at coordinate 710 of JAZKZB010000036.1, read as the reverse complement.
ATATGTTGAATCTTCCCTTGAACATTGATTTTTCCGGTAAAGTAGTGGTTGTGACCGGTGCCGGCGGGTTGATTTGCGGTGCTATGGCTCGCGCCTTTGCTCAAAGCGGTGCAAAAGTTGCAGCATTGGACTTGAATGAAGATGCAGTAAAGGCACTGGCAAACGATTTGAAGGCGGAAGGCTTTGTTTGCGAAGGCTATAAGGCAAATGTGTTGGATCCCGAGGCGCTGGAAGAAGTGCATCAGGCTGTTTTGAAGGATTTGGGTCCCTGTGATATTCTGGTTAACGGCGCAGGCGGCAACAGCCCCAAGGCCACCACCACCAACGAGTTTCACCATCAGGCAACTGAGGGCGGCGTCAGCTTCTTCGACCTTGACAGCGAGGGTGTTGACGGAGTCTTCAAGCTGAATTTCCAGGGCACTCTGCTGCCCACTCAGGTCTTTGCTCAGGACATGGTGGAGAAGAAAAAGGGCGTCATCCTGAACATCTCCTCCATGAACGCTTACAGCCCCCTGACCAAGATTCCTGCCTACTCCGCTGCAAAGGCCGGTATCTCCAACTTCACCCAGTGGCTGGCTACCCACTTTGCCGGCACCGGCATCCGCTGCAACGCAATTGCACCCGGCTTCATTCTCGGCAAGCAGAACAAGGCTCTGCTTTATAACGAGGACGGCACTCTCACTCCTCGTTCCGGCAAGATTCTCGCAGGC
>JAZKZB010000035.1:0-3364 GCA_045612425.1 Faecousia sp. | reverse complement strand
GTGTACCCATTATTTTGTAAAATAAGAGGTGGAAGTATGAAAACCGAACGAAATATTTTTGTTGCTTTTTGTTTGAATTTCGTGTTTGCGTTTGTGGAATTGGTAGGTGGCGCGCTCACCGGAAGTGTGGCGATTATCTCCGATGCGATCCATGATTTTGGGGACTGTTTCTCCATCGGCGTATCCTTTGTTTTGGAAAAAGTGAGCAAACGCAAGCCGAATGAGAAATATACCTATGGTTACTATCGCTATTCTGTGCTGGGTAGTGTCATTCAATTTGTTATTTTGCTTTGCGGAAGTGCATTGGTGATTTATCACGCTGTTGAAAAATTCTTTCATCCGCAACCCATTTATTATGATGGCATGATTTTTCTTGCTGTTTTAGGGTTTTGCGTTAATTTATTGGCGGCAATTTTTACCTCAGGAGAAGGTTCGCTGAATCAAAAATCCATCAATTTACATTTGCTGGAAGATGTGTTGGGTTGGGCTGCAGTGCTGGTGGGTGCTGTGGTAATGAAATTTACTAACTGGCAATTTATTGACCCGATTCTTTCTATTATTTTGGCGTTGTTTATTGGTGTGAATGCGTTCCAAGGGTTGAAAAGGGTTTTGGATATTTTCATGGAAAAAGTTCCGGAAAATTTGGACTTAAAGGAAATTGTGGAACATCTGCGCGAGATTGAAGGGGTGCGGGATATTCACCATTTCCATGTTTGGAGTATGGACGGTTACCGTACCTGCGCTACCTTGCACGCGGTGACAGAGGGGGATATGGCTTCCATAAAACGGAAGATTAAGGAAGAACTGGCGGAACATCATATCTCTCATTGTACCGTAGAATGTGAAGCGGTAGGGGAAGAGTGCGCAGACCTTGCTTGCGATGAGGAGATACCGAATCATAGCCACGGTCACCACCACCATCATCATCATTAAAATGACGTCCCGGTTGCTTTTGGCATCCGGGGCGTTTTGCAAAAAAATGAAATTTTTTAATAAAAAATTATATAAAAAGGAAGATGGATGTGGGCTTTTTTATTGACTTTTAGGGTAAGGATGATATGATAATTGCATAACCAATACAATGGGTTGGAGGGGTGTTTTATGAAACAGCGTAAAGTCTCAGATATGACCTTGGAGCAAAAAATCGGACACTTATTTATTGCCAGAAACTATCGCGATGAAGAAGATAAGCAGTATATTATGGAGATGATTCGCAAGGGTGCCTTGGGCGGCATTCAGATTTCCCATAAGCACTTGCGTGAGACTTTCCCGAAGGAAGTTCTGGCTGCGGCCGATTATCCCATTTTGGTTTGCGCCGATATGGAGCAGGGATTCCCCGGAGGAAAGGTTCAACTGCCTTCTCAAATGGCGCTTTCCGCTACCAATCAAGAAGAACTGGCCTATCAATTTGCGAAGGTAACGGCTATTGAGGCAAAAAATGCCGGGTATAATATGGTTTGGAGCCCGGTGGTGGATATTTGCACTGCGGAAAGTTTGGAAGCAATTCGTTCTTTGGGGGATTCTGTAGAAACGGTCAGTAAATTTGCCAATGCTTTGGTGCGTGGCTATCAGGATGAAGGAATGCTGGCCACTGCCAAGCATTATCCCGGTCATGACGATGCGAAGGAAGACTCTCACATGGTGGCGCCCGTTTCTCATAGAACGGAGGAAGAATTGCTCAGCAAGGAAATCCTTCCGTATTTGAGTGTCATGAAAGAGTCGGATGTTTCCGCTATTATGACTACCCATGTTTATTACGACCAAATTGACCCCGAGTATCCGGCTTCTCTGTCGGAAAAGGTAATTTCCATTATTCGCCGGCAGGGTTTTGATGGCGTTGCGATTACCGACTCTTTGGCTATGATGGGAGTCATCAATCAATTTGGGGATAAGGGCAGTTTGGGCCTTGCAATTAAAGCGGGCAATGACTTGGTGCTTCCCAACTACCGTTTGCGTTTCCGGGAGTGCTTTGACTATATGATGCAGGCATACGAGGAAGGCGTTTTCACGGAGCAACGTCTGAACGAAGCCGTGGAAAGAGTGCTGAAGGCGCAGGAAAAGACTTTGAAAAAGCCTTCCGCAACATCGTTAAGCGAAGAGCAGGCAAAGATTGGCGAAACCATTAGTAAGCAATGTCTGGTTACCATTTGCAATACTGATGAGGGAATGCAACTGCGTAAGGATACGAAGAAACTCTTTGTTCTTCTGTGCGAAAATGAGTATTCCCGTGGAGCGGGGGAGACCAGCGAGGTTGTGACCTATGGCACGAAGACCAGAGCCTCTTTGAAATCCTTGGAGCAGTTGATTCAGGATACCTTCCCCGGTGCAAAGACTTTGGTCATTCCGGAATTTCCCAGCCCCGTGGACAATGAAACTGTGTTATTGGAAACGAATAAAGCGGATGAAGTGGTGTTTTTTACCTATAGCAAATATGCCGCTTACCAAGGGGATAATTGCATTACGGAACGGGTTCGGACTTTGATTCGGTTGAATCAAAAACTGGCGGCAGTTGTTCACATGGGTACTCCCGGTGAGTTGAAGAAATTCCGTCATGCTCCCAGAGTGATTCATGGATACATGGGAGGAAAATGTGAGGAGTATGCCGTGCAGATACTCAACGGGGAATATTTGCCTACGGCAAAGTTGCCGGTTGCTTTGGATTAAAACAGTTTATCGGAATTGGCGTGGTGTCCAGAATGGGCATCACGCTTTTTTATGACACAAAGGTGTGCTTCTGGGACTCTACTTGACGAAAAAGAGTTTTGCCAATATAATAATAACAAACAATATCATAAAAGAGACAAATCATGAAAAATAAGATTTTCTATATGACGAGAACGGCCATGATGCTTGCTTTGTTGATTACTTTACAGTGGGCAACAAAGGCGTTTGGACAAATCGTGACCGGCTCTTGTGTCAATGCGGTACTGGCGATTACAGCCCTTTGTGTGGGCTTGCCCGGCGGGATTACGGTGGCGGTTCTGTCTCCGTTTTTTGCATTTGTGCTGGGGATCGCGCCCAATGTGGCAACAGTTCCGGTTATTATATTGGGCAATGTATTGTATGTGTTGCTTTTTGCTCTTTTGCAAAAAGCAATAGGGCAAAATTGGGGGGGCAAACTATTTGCGCTGGCTTTGGCCAGTGGGACGAAATTCTTCGTTATGTTTGTCCTGATAAAATGGGTCATTTGCGGTGTTTTTGCAGATGGATTGCTGGCGCAAGGGGTTTTGAAAACGCCTATGCTCAATGCTTTACCCACTACGTTTGGCATTGCCCAGTTGGTGACGGCGCTTCTGGGAGGCGCATTGGCGATTGCGGTAGAAACTGCTGTGAAGAAAATTCGTAATCGGGAGGGGAAATGAGT
>JAZKZB010000034.1:0-8055 GCA_045612425.1 Faecousia sp. | reverse complement strand
CAATTGGTCTCCACTTCGCATCCCGTCGCTTTACAAAATCCGGACCTCTATACCCACGAAGCAGTCATGCATATTCAAAATCCCACCCTATGGAATCCGGAGCAACCTTACCTTTACACCTTAGTCTTCAAAACACCCAATGAAGTCATTACCGACCGTTGGGGTTTCCGGGAAATCCGCATTGAGGATTGCAAAGTTTATTTAAACAATACCGTCATCAAGTTCCGCGGAGTTAACCGACATGACTCTGACCCCTTTACCGGTCCGGTTATCTCCTTAGCCCACATGAAGCGGGATTTGCTCTTGATGAAGCAGCACAATTTTAACGCCATCCGTACCAGTCACTATCCCAACGCTCCTATGTTCTATCAACTGTGTGACCAATACGGATTCCTGGTGATTGACGAAGCCGACCAGGAATGTCACGGCGCCAGCAGTATCTATATGTCTAACGGAGCCTGGGAAAACCGGGTTGCCGTCTGGAGCATTCCCTTTGCAGATAATACCGATTATATGGAACCCATTTTAGACCGCACCAAACTGTGCGTACAAAGAGACAAGAACCGTCCTTGTGTCATCATGTGGTCTATGGGCAACGAAAGCGCCTACGGTTGCTGCTTTGAAACGGCTTTGGCATGGACCAAGCAATTTGACCCCAACCGTCTGACCCATTATGAAAGCGCAAGATACCACAAATCCGATCGGCAATACGATTTCTCCAACATCGATATTCGCAGCGAAATGTACTGGTCTTTTGAAGCCATGGAGCAATACGTCAACTCCAACCCCGATAAGCCCCTTTTGCTTTGCGAATACGCCCATGCCATGGGTAACGGCCCCGGAGACCTGGAAGACTATTGGCAAACCTTCGAAGCCCACGACTGCCTCTGCGGTGGTTTTGTGTGGAAATGGTGTGACCACGCTGTCTACAAGGGCGACACTGCAGACGGAAAACCCATCTTCTACTACGGCGGTGACCACGGGGAATCCATCCACGACGGCAATTTCTGCGTAGATGGCTTAATTTCACCTGACCGGAAAGTAAAAACCGGCCTTTTGGAATGGAAAAACGTTAACCGTCCCCTGCGCGTAGAATCTTACGATTTGGAAACCGGCAATTTAACATTACACAACTATATGAACTTTGTAAATGCAGATGCCTACGCCACCGCTACCTATGAAGTCACCTGCGACGGAAAGGTAATTTCCTCCGGTGATTTAGCAGTGCCTGCCATTGCCCCGCATCAGGTGGGTGTGATTTCCTTGCCCCTTTCCATCCCTAATAAGGGCAAATGTTTCCTGAAGGTTTCTTATTATCAAAAGGAAACGACCGCACTTGTGCCTGCCGGTCATGCCTTGGGCTTTGATGAATTGCCCCTGCGCAATGCGGACAATCGCAATCAATCTGCGCTGGACCTTTACAACACGAAGAACATTGCCGGAAATATAACCGTAAGTGAAGAGAATCGCTATCTTACTATCTCCGGTGAGAACTTCACTTACCGTTACGACACCGCCAAAGGTATGTTTGCCAGTTTGAATTTCCAAGGGAAAGAACTTTTAGACAAGCCCATGGATTTCCACATTTGGCGTGCGCCTACCGATAACGACCGCCACCTCAAAGTGCAATGGACCAACGCCCGCTATCACCAGACAATTACCCGTGCCTATTCCACAGAATATGTTAATGCAGGGAACGAATTGCGGCTGAATAGCAAAGTCTCCATTGGAGCGGTGGTAGTTCAGAATATGATGAATATAACCATCGACTGGACCATTGCTGCCAACGGTATGATCACGGCGAATATGCATATACTCCGCAATCCCGACTTCCCCCAGTTGCCTCGGTTCGGCTTGCGTTTGTTCCTGCCAAAGACCATGGAAGATGCCACATACTACGGTATGGGCCCGGAAGAAACTTACCGGGATAAACATCATTTGGCAACCCACGGTCTATTCCAAAGCAAGGTTGCAAATATGCACACTGACTATATCCGTCCGCAAGAAAACGGAAGCCACTATGATTGTGACTATGTTTCTGTGGAAGATGCAACCACACGCTTAACTGCAGTTTCCTCCACCCCCTTCTGTTTCAACCTCTCCCCCTATACGTCTGAGGAACTGACGGAAAAGAAACATAATTTCGAGTTGCAACCTTGTGGAAGCACCGTATTTTGTCTGGACTTCAACCAAGCCGGTATTGGCTCCCATAGTTGCGGGCCTGCCATTCAAGAAAAATACCGCTTAACTGAAACGGATTTCCGTTTCCACATCCGCCTGATTCCCCAAGCGAAATAACCAAAAAGGCCACCGGTTACATCCGGTGGCCTTTTGTACATGATCTTAAGGGCATTACCATGACATTGCCCCAATTCTATTGACTTTTTATCCTCTGTCGAGTATACTGATTCTCGTTACACAAAATTACATAACACACGAGGATATTATGGGAATTATCGATTTGCTTGCCTTAGGAATCGGATTTAGCATGGATGCTTTTGCTATGTCTGTCTGCAAGGGACTAAGCGCAAAAAAAGCAGGCATCAAAACCATGCTGACCTGCGGAATCTGGTTTGGCCTATTTCAGGCTATTATGCCCTTGATTGGCTTTTATTTAGGCAGTTTATTTGCCCAAGCCATTGAAACCCTGGACCACTGGATCGCTTTTGCACTGTTAGCGCTCATTGGCGCAAACATGCTGAAAGAAGCATTTTCCCCCGAAGAAGAATGCGACTGTGAAAAGAATGCCGATCTTACCTTCAAAACCATGTTCGCCCTTTCCATCGCCACATCTGTAGATGCCTTAGCAGGCGGAATTTCTCTTGCAATGGAAGGGAACGTAAATATTTGGATTGCCATTGCCTTCATCGGAAGTACCACATTCCTGATGTCCGGAATCGGTGTCAAAATCGGCAGTGTATTCGGCAGACGTTTCGAAAGAAAAGCCCAAATTGTGGGCGGTGTGATTTTAATTTTGCTGGGAATCAAAATTCTATTGGAACATCTGGGCGTCCTCCTCTAATCAAAAAACGGCTTGCAGTAAGCAAGCCGTTTTTTCATTGCTTTGCCAAAAATTCCTGAGCATAATGAACGGCAACCGCGCCATCGGCCACCGCAGTTACCACCTGGCGCAAAGCCTTTGTGCGCACATCCCCGACGGCATAGACCCCCGGCACGGAAGTTTGGGTGGATTCATCCGCAAGAACATATCCGTGTTCATCTGTAACCAACTCCCCTGCCCCTAACTCCGATGCAGGGATTCTTCCCACGCTGACAAAAACGCCATCGCAGACAATGGAGGAGATTTCTCCGTTGCGCACATTCTCCACCTGTAATCCCGAAAACTTATCCCCATGCAAAAGGGATTTCACCGTATGTGACCATACAAACTCCACATTTTCTGCTTTTTCTAAGGACTCATGATATACTTTCGTCGCCCGAAGGGAATCCCGTCGATGAATCAAATAAACTTTTTTTGCCACTCGACTCAAAAGGAGCGCATCCACCGCTGCAGTATCTCCGCCACCCACCACTGCAACCGTTTTCCCACGATAAAACATTCCATCGCAAGCAGCGCAGTAATGAATGCCCTTTCCGGCAAATACATCCTCGCCATCCAATCCCAGTTTTCTGGGGTTGGCGCCGGTGGCCAAGACCACCGTTTTTCCATAAACAACACCCCCGGCAGTATGCACCGCTTTTGGGTTCGCGCGCCAATCCACCTTGGTTACTTCCGTTATTTTCGTTTCCGCGCCAAATCGCTTTGCCTGATTTTGCATCTGCGTTGCCAGAGTAAAGCCATCAATTCCCTCTTCAAACCCGGGATAGTTGTCAATCTGATGAGTCAATGCCATCTGTCCACCGGCAGAAAGTTTCTCCAAAATCAATGTTTTCATCCCTGCCCGAGTGGCGTACAACGCCGCCGTATATCCTCCGGGACCACCGCCAACAATCACCATATCATAAATCTGATTCATGAAAATTCCTCCTTTTTTCATAGTATAACCGAATTTCCCATTCTCTTCTGTGATAACATCACAAAAAGCAGAGGTATTACACCTCTGCTTTTTGTTGGGGTGATTGTTTCTGTCGTTTCACCCATTTTTTATAAACTACAGTAAATGCAACAAATTGCATCACCAGCGTCACAGCCCAAGATATGGGGTAAGATGCATATAACCATTCCAGTGTGTGAAACTTAGGAATTTGGAAAATGGTAAGAACCCACACAATTCGCAAAATACAAATTCCGAAGACAGATATCAGCATGGGTACAAGGGACGAACCCAGCCCGCGAATCACACCGGGGATCACGTTCACCATACCCAACAGAAAATAGGGTAAGCATAGAAATGCCATGCCTTTCACACCCCAGGCAATGGCATCCGGTGAATCGGTAATGTAGATAGACAACAACTGAGGCGCAAAGGCATACTCCAGCGCACCTGCCACGATACCCATCGTTGCCACGCATCCTAAACAATACCACAAAATCTGCTTAATCCGTTTTACATGACCAGCGCCTGCATTTTGGCCGGTAAAGTTCAAGGCTGACTGGGTAAACGCATCCATCATTACCAATACAAACCCCTGAAGATTCGACGCTGCGGCACACCCGGACATCACTACCGATCCAAAAGAATTGACGGAGGACTGAATCATCACATTGGAAATGGAAAACAAAGAACCTTGCACTCCCGCCGGCAACCCCAAAGACAAAATTTTAATCAAGGAGGCTTTATAGATTCTAAGTTTACGCAGGTTTAACTTCAAAGCATTGGTACGGCGCATCAAGGCCATGATTACCAGCACCATGGAAACTCCCTGAGCCAGGATCGTTGCCAGGGCAACGCCCTCCACATTCATGTCAAAAACCGTAACGAAAATAAGATTCAGCATCACATTGAGCACACCGGCAATACTTAAATAAATCAACGGAGATTTGGTATCACCTTCCGCCCGCAAAATCGCGGCGCCGTAATTATATACCAACGAAAAAACAGAACCGGAAAAAACAATGCGCATATACCGAATGGATAAGGGTAATACATCCTCCGGTGTTCCCATGAGTGTCAACAACTGCTCAGCAAAAGAAATTCCAATAACACCCAAAAGTACGCCGCTGATCAAAGCAGTCAAAATAGATGTGTGCACCACACGGCTTTGCTCTTGCTCATTTCCACTGCCAATGGCATGAGCCACACTAACGCCGGTGCCTAATGACAGACCCATAAAAGCGCCCACAATCAAACTGTTAACAGCGCCGGTAGCCCCCACCGCCGCAAGGGACAGGCTCCCGCGAAAACGCCCAACAACCACCAAATCCGCCGCATTAAACAGCAATTGCAACAAACTGGTTAGCATCACCGGGATTGAATAAGAAATAATATTCGGCAGCAACGGTCCATGAAGCATATCGAGATTCTTTCGTTTCATCCGACTCTCCCCCTTGCTTTGTTCCATGCCATTATAGACCCATGCATTCTAAAAAGCAAGTAGCAAATCAACGATTTATGCGGACATTTCCGCCACTTTTTGAGCGGTTTTTCCGGAAATTCTATGGTAAAGCCGTACCAATCTGGGTCGGTTATAACGCTGAATCAACAAAAACGGAAAATTTAACAAAAACACATAAATCATACACATTGCAAAACCACCGGCCCCAGGCCAAAGACGCAACCCGTGGAATCCCAAAATACACAAAATACCATGCACCAATTCCGCAACGCAAGTTTCCTGAATCATCAAAGGCAACCTGCTCTGATAATCCCCTTTCATGCTCTTTGGAGGCATTAAAAAAGGAAACATTTTGCTCATGTCCGGAACTTTTTTCTGCCAATAACGAATCCCAATGCGTTCATAAATTTTGCCGTTTTTCTCAAACCCAGCGCTCCTAAACGGAAACACATCCCATCGCATCCAATGCTTAGGCACAATACGGCCCAAAATGAAAGCCACAATGCTTATGGTGACATAGTAACGAACACAATTTCTGAAATACACAATTCTCACTCCATTTTCCCTTTTATGACACAATCATATCACCAATATCATGTATGATACCGCTGAATCATGGGGAAAGTGTGAAAGAATCTTAAATATTTTTTTAATAGAGCATAACCTTGTTGAAAAAGACGGTAATTTGTGGTAAAATGCTTGTGAGGTGATTCACATGTCACAAACACAGACAAAAAATGAATGGATCCGTTCTTTAAAATTTACATTATTTTCCATTAGCGCCGGCATCATTCAAATTGCCAGTTTTACCTTGTTCCTGGAACTGTTTCAATGGGAGGAATGGGTATGCAATCTGATTTCCTTGATTCTCTCCGTTTTATGGAACTTTACGTTAAATCGGAAATACACGTTCCACTCCGCCTCCAATGTACCCATTGCCATGATAAAAGTGGCATGCTTCTATTTGGTATTTGCTCCCCTTTCCTCTTGGTGGACCGATGCCCTGACCGGCATTGGTTGGAATGCTTACTTAGTAGAGGGTCTGACCATGCTCACCAATTTCATCACGGAATATCTTTATGACCGTTTCTTCGTGTTCCGCGACAGTATCGACACCGCTAAAAAGCAAGAATCCTAAATAAAAAGAACCTCGTAAACGAGGTTCTTTTTTATTCGTTACATGGTGTAATTTGTAGGTGGTAATCGATTTCCCCTGCCTCTGTGTTCTCAATTTCAACCGTATACACCAAATCCACAATTCCACCATCGGGGGTAATATCAAAAAAGAGATTGGTTGCGCAAACCCGAATCATTAAAGCGCCAAATTCCATTTGGTACAAAGATTCGTGGGGTTCATGCAAGCGAAAAATCATCTGCGATTTCAGCGTACCCGTTCGGCTTAGTGTTACCTGCTCGGGTTGGACAAAAAAGTTCGTGGTCACGCCTGCAAGTCCCGTCAGTTCGCTCTCCCGATAAGATATTTCCCAGCCTCCATCCCGAAATTCCATTGTGCCTTCTGTTACCAATTCTATCGTGTCGGGTTCCTGCCCTTGATACGACTGCCTTCCCCGAATGGAGAGCATGACTTTTTGTTTCATTTGCACGACTCCATTGCCAACTCCAGCAGATTATCAATCAACTGGCGATAGGGAATCCCACTGGCGCCAAACAGTTTCGGATACATAGAAATGGAAGTAAATCCGGGCAAGGTGTTAATCTCATTGAATACTACTTCATTCCCCTCGTAGGTAACGAAAAAGTCTACTCGGCTTAACCCTTGGCAACCAATGGCGGTGTAAACCCGCACAGCCGCATCCCGCACTACCTCGGAAACATCCTCAGAAATCCGTGCAGGGATATAAGCCACTGATGTATCTGTGACGTATTTGGCATCGTAATCATAAAATTCTGCGCCGGAATCAATTTCCCCACAGATGGATGCCATCGGGCTTTGATTGCCCATAACGGCAACCTCAATTTCCCGACCGCGAATAAACTCTTCTACCAAAATTTTCTCATCATAATTGCCGGCGCAAAGTAACGCATCCTTTAGCGCCATACGGTCAGAAGCCTTGGAAACTCCCACGGAAGATCCGGTTCCAGCAGGTTTTACGAATACGGGATAGGAAAATTTCTCTTCTACTTGATCTAAAACAGCATCCAAATGCCCTTCCAAATCGTAATTTCGAACCAGCATCCACTTGGCTTGACGGATATTTGCCTGATCTGCCACCAATTTCGTCAATGTTTTATCCATTGCCACCGCGGAGGCAGAAATATGAGGCCCAACATAAGGAATCCCTGCCAATTGCAAAAGGCCCTGCACCGCACCGTCTTCCCCATTTTCACCATGAAGCACGGGGAATACTACATCGATCCACTCTCGAACTACGCAGTCTCCCTCGAAACTCAGCAGTCCCTGACCTCTCACGGGAGAAATGGCCGCTCTGCGGTTGGCAGGATTGTGCAACCACTCACCACTGGGCAATTCCGAATAGTCAGTGCCACCAAACAACACCCAGTCCCCATTCTTGGTAATCCCAACGGGGAAAACATTATATTTTTCATGGTCGATATTGTTCAGCACGGATTCCGCAG
>JAZKZB010000033.1:0-2993 GCA_045612425.1 Faecousia sp. | reverse complement strand
TTCCCATGCCTCGTCAATGGAATACTGCTCCACACAAGGGCTGAACTGACGGAGCATTTCCACAAAATGTCGGGATGCCTCTACATACAAACCGTAATCCGGTGGTACAATCCGCAAATCCGGACATTTTTCCAATGCTTGAAACAAAGGTTCCCCCGTCTGAATACCGTATTTTTTCGCAGGCGTGCTTTTTGCCAAAATAATACTATGCCGGGAAGCCTTATCCCCTGCCACCACCGAAGGCACTTCCCGCAAATCTTCCGACTCTCCCAGCACCTTTACCCGATATGCCGCTGTCCAACTTAAAAAGGCAGAATTGGCATCCACATGAAAAATTACCCTCTCCGCCATATTCAATATACCCTCCGGTGCAAACGCCAGGTATGGGTGCGGATAGTATAGCGCAGTTCAAACATCCACTCTTTCCCCTTGACTGTAGCCTTGCATAAAAACAGTTGGGCTTCAATGCCCACATATTGCACCGGCCTCATATTGACAATTTCCGAGATATCGATGCGCAATAACCCATGATTCTCATCTTCCATCTGTAAGCGCAACGGGCGGATTTCCCCATCCGCACTGCACACAGAAATCACATCCACCGGTTTATTTCGCATCATATCTTCTCACCTCGCCTATCTAACAAAATTATAGCACAAATGTTCGCAATTCGCAAGTGTAAATTTTCGGTTGCGATACCCGAAAATTTTTGATATACTCTTTAATACAATGAAGGAAAGCAGGAATTTCTATGATAAAATATCCCTGTCTTGTTTTGGACCATGACGATACCGTGGTGCAGAGCATGAAAACCCTCAGTTACCCTTTTTATCTCTATGTATTGTCCCAATTTCGTCCGGGGCAAACGATTTCCTTTGAGGATTTTGTGATGGATTGCCATCACCTCGGTTTTGCGGATTTGTGTCGTCAGCGATTTCATTTCACTGAGGAAGAATTAAAAAAAGAACACCAAATGTGGATGACCTATCTGATGTCCCACACTCCCGATGCCTATCAGGGTATTGCCTCCCTTTTACAGCGCTACCACGCCCAAGGCGGTAAAATCTGTGTAGTATCCCATTCCAGCGAAGCCAATATTTTGCGGGATTATGATGCCCACTTCCATGTCCGCCCCGATGCCATTTACGGCTGGGATTTACCGGAGAATCAGCGAAAACCTTATCCCTATCCCCTTTTGGATATTATGGAGCGCTACAGTTTTTCTGCCAAAGATCTTCTGGTTGTGGACGATATGAAACTTGCCTGGAAAATGGCAAATCCTCTGGGGATTCGGGTGGCCTATGCCGGATGGACAGATACCGGCGTCCCCCAGATTGCAGAGGAAATGATACACTTATGCGATTTTCATTTTCATACCGTCGCAGAATTCGAGGAATTTTTGTTTTCTTAACTTGACATCCATGGTATACTAACATGAGATTCTCGAAAGGAGGTGTGGGTTCTGGAAAAACAAGGAATCAAAGTCATGGCACGGAATCGGGAAGCCAGCCACGAATACTTTATTGAAGAAGAATTTGAAGCAGGTATCGAACTTTGCGGTACAGAAGTAAAATCCATCCGGGCAGGAACATTAAATTTAAAAGATGCTTGGTGCGGTATTAAAGACGGCCAACTTCTGGTCAATCAAATGCATATTTCCCCTTACGACCACGGCAATCGCTTTAACCCGGATTCTCGACGCCCACGCCGTCTTTTAATGCATAAGCGAGAAATCATGCGCCTATATGGAAAAGTCAAGCAAGACGGCTATTCCCTCATCCCACTGTCTGTATATTTGAAAGGCAGTTTAGTAAAAGTTAGCATAGGCCTATGTAAAGGCAAAAAACTTTATGACAAACGACAATCCGCGGCCGAAAAAGACGCAAAGCGTCAAATCGAACGCGCAATGAAGGAGAGATATTAACATGAACCCTACTTTTAAAATCACAATGGAAAACGGCGGTGTTATTGAGGGAGAACTCTACCCCGAAATTGCTCCCCAAAGCGTCTACAATTTTATTGACCTGGCAAATCATAACTACTACGACGGCTTGATCTTCCACCGTGTCATTCCCGGTTTTATGATTCAAGGCGGATGCCCCGAAGGAACCGGCATGGGTGGCCCGGGCTATTGCATTAAGGGCGAATTTTTCTTCAACGGTGTGAAAAATGATTTAAAGCATAAACGGGGCGTATTGTCCATGGCCCGTTCTTCTTCCCCAAACTCCGCCGGTTCTCAGTTCTTTATTATGCATGAAGATGCACGGCACTTGGATGGCCAATATGCCGCCTTTGGCAAGGTCACATCCGGTATGGATGTTGTGGATGCCATCGCTTCTACCAAAACCGGAATGCAGGACCGTCCTGTGGAAGAACAGAAAATCCGTTCCATCACGGTGGATACCAAGGGAGAAACCTATCCCGAGCCGAAGAAATTGGCTGACCCCTACGGCAGATTCTAAAAGACATCTTTGCAAACCGGGAAATCTCCTGTTTTTCGGGAGATTTCCCCAATCGCATTCTCCTTCTTCCATCTATCTCATATCTCTATCTGGGGCCGTACTGGTTTCGACGGGGGTAGTGAGGCTGGAATAGCGGGCCGTGGCACCTGACCACGATAAAACGGGTAACTTTTTAAATTTAACTGACAACAATACTGTTGCTCTGGCTGCCTAATTAGGCGCCCATCCGCCCCGGAAGGTCTACGAGCCGGGCTCGGGTGTGATCTGAGTAGAGAACGTGCGTATGGTAAGCTTTGCCCATACCATGCATCATGAAGCTACTGATTTCCGCAGGATGTTTGTTTTCGTCGGGATGAGGGAATGTAAATAACAAACTGCGCCCGGAGAAGTTCTTTCCAAGTTGCCTTCGGACAGGGGTTCGATTCCCCTCAGCTCCACCAATAAAAATGATCCCACCTTTCAGGGTGGGATCGTTTTTTATAAGGAATCGAACTGATCAGAAGCAACGGTGGGCAGATCAGCAGAATTATC
>JAZKZB010000032.1:0-13127 GCA_045612425.1 Faecousia sp. | reverse complement strand
ACAACGAAGAACTTGCCTACACATTTGGTAAAGTCACAGCAGCACAGGCAGCAGCAAGAGGTTATAATGTGGTATGTAACCCCGTATTGGATCTGACCTTCAAAGGTAGCCTTTGCGGTTCTACATCACGTTCGTACGGTTCGGATAAATATCGTGTTGCTGAACTTGCAGCTGCAGAAGCTCAAGGCATGCACGATGGCGGTTGTCTTACCATTGGCAAACATTTCCCCGGACGTGGCGCACCTCGTACAAATGCAACAAAGAAAATTGTAGCAATTGATAATCACATGGCGCCGAATGATTCAAATGCCACCAAGGAAGACTTACTAGATTGTGGCTTATATCCCTACATTGAATTGAATAAAAAAGGCCTGCTGGACGGTGTTATGATCGGACACACCACTTACACGAACATTGACCCTGACTTCCCCTGCAGTTTATCAAAGCATACCATCGCCATTTTGCGTGAGCAGGGTTTTGAGGGTCTTGCCATGACCGATGCCCTTAACATGATGGGTGTGGTTGCTAAATTCGGTCACAAATACAGTGTCGGTTATTCTGTCGGCAATACCCGCGCCATGGCCCTGCCCTTCCAAACCATGCACGAAAATGTTATTACATGGATGCGCGAATGTTATGAGGAAGGTATTATCACACCTGAAGCGCTGGACGAAAGTGTAAAACGCGTTCTTGAAATGCAACACAAAGTTTTATCGCTCCCCCAAAACGTTGTACCCACCGAAGAAGATTATATCAACTTTAACCGCATCAATACCGACTCCGTTTACGAGCGTCTTGATGATGGCATGACTGCCGGTTTAGATCCCAACGGCAAATACCACTTTGCTATTCTATCCGAAGCCGGTACTCAGGGCGACGTTCCTGTAGACACCTTTAAGGGCAAGTGGTACAATCCCCATGACATTATGGCCCGCTTGAGCAAGGAATTCCCCAATGCAACCTTTACTCTGCTCAGTGAATTCCCGGCTGCCCATGAAATTGCCAGGTTCCTCGAGGATTCCCTGGATCGTGAAACGATTTTTATCACCTTCTGTATCGGCCAAGCGTATGTTGGAGAAGAGAAATTCACACCGCGGATCATCTCGTTAATCCACGGAATGCAGATAACAAATCGCATTTCCACCGTTTTGCATTTCGGCAATCCGTACCTTATGGAAGATTTGCCCCATATTCCCCGTATCATTATAGGTACCACATCATTACAGGGTGTGGATGCAGGCCTAAATGTACTTATGGGAAAACACCCCGCAAAAGGCGTCCTGACATACGATGTAGAACTGAATTAAATCACATAGAAAAACCGCCCAAAAATGGGCGGTTTTCTTTCGCTTTTTGGGATGATATATGGATAACTCCCCTGCCATTGACATAGACTGTGGACAAGGAGGGAGTGTCATTGTCAAAAAAAGTTCCCATTTTTTACAGCGCCCTGCTTTTAACCGCTGTTAACTTACTTTTGCGATTTGCCGGAACTGCATTTCAGGTCTTTTTATCCGGTCGTATAGGCGCAGAAGGGATTGGGTTATTGCAACTGGTTTTGTCCGTCAGTTCCATGTCCTTTGTCGCTGCCATGGGCGGTATCCGCACCGCAACCATGTACTTATCCGCTGAAGAACGGGGTCGAAATCATCCGGAAAACTATAAATGGGTGTTATCCGGAGGTATTCTCTATAGTATCGCATTCAGCGCCAGTGTGGCCCTTTGTGTCTATTTTCTCGCTCCCTTTATCTCTGAGAATTGGATTGGAAACACCCAAACCGAAGATGCCATTCGTCTTGCCGCTACCTTTTTACCTGTGAACTGTTTATGCGGTGTGATGGTTGGTTTTTTTACCGGTACCAACCGCATTCAAACTCTGGCTATTGTGGAAGTCTTGGAACAGATATTTTCTATCTGCGCAACCATACTGCTTCTTCATTTTTGGGCAGGAACGGATGCAGGAAAAGCCTGCATCAGCGTATTGCTGGGCAGTGGTTTAGGCGCTTGTCTAACGCTGATTTTATTAGTTGTTTTGCGGTTACGGGATGGAAGAAATCACGGAAAACGAATCCCCATTGCAAAGCGCTTGCTCCATGCAGGACTTCCCCTTGCAGTTGCGGACAATTTACGCACTGGGATTTCCACAGTAGAAAATCTCATGGTGCCAAAGCGCCTTGGTAAATATTCCGGCTCTGTTTCCCCTTTAGGCGAGTTTGGCACCGTCTGTGGGATGGTATTCCCCATTTTAACCTTCCCTATGTCCTTATTATTTGGATTGACGGAATTGCTGATTCCGGAACTTGCACGTTGTAATGCTTCAGGCAGTTACGTCCGCATTGGATACTTAATGCGAAAAAGTCTGCGCATTGCATTGCTGTTTGGTACTTTATGCGCAGGCATTCTATATCTGTGCGCAACCCCTCTGTGTGCAAAACTTTACGGTAGCAAGGATGCCGGCGTATATCTGATGTGGTTTTCCCCTTTGGCAATCATGCTTTACTGTGACGCCGTGACCGATGCTATGATAAAAGGATTGGGGCAACAGAAAGTCAGCGTAACATTTAATATCATAACCAATGTTCTGGACGTTATATTTCTATTTGTCCTTTTACCCCGCTATGGCATAAAAGGTTATTTTACCAGTTTCCTGATTACCCACGCCTTAAATTTCTTTTTAAGTTTACGTCATTTATTGAAAATTACCGGAGAAAAACTTTCCGTATATACAATCTCTTTTACCATATTAAGCGCTATCCTGTCTGTTGTTTTATGCCAATTTACCTCCGGTGGCATCATACGAGGCATTGCCTATTCCCTGTCCTTTTCCTGCTTGTTATACCTATTTGGGGTTGTACGCGCAGAAGATTTTCGTTGGCTCCTTAGTTTGATACATAAAAAGAAAAAACCGGACAGAAGCCCTGCCCGGTTTCCTAAATCTTTATAAATTCCGCAATACTTCCAGTAAAAATTCCCAGGTGCGTTTCGTAGATGCAATATCCAATTTCTCCCGACTGGTGTGGATATCTTTCATGTCAGGCCCAATGGATACGCAATCCAACCCAAGTAATTTTTCACTCAACAATCCGCATTCCAACCCTGCATGAATTGCCACCACTTCCGGTTTCTTCCCGTAAAGTACGGAATAAACATGAACCATGGTATCCCGAAGCGGGGAATCTTTTCGATATTCCCATGCAGGATAGTCTCCCTTTCGAGAACAACTGCCACCATAGAAAGAAGCAATTTCACTTAACTGGTTAATCAGCGCTTCTTTTTCCTGATTGACACTACTGCGCACTGCAAAGGTAAGGGAAAGTTCCTCTCCCAATTTCATTACCCCAAGATTCAAACTGGTTTGCACCAACCCCGGTATATCCTCACTCCATGTGCGGACACCGTTAGGAACGCTGTTAAGCAAAGCAATTGCTTGGGCCGTAGATTCAGCGGTCAACGCATTGCCACCCATAGCCTCTACGTTTTCCCCATAAATTTTCACATCCGGTTCGTCGTAACGTTCCTTGATTTCCCGCTCCAACGTATCTGCAATCTCATTGATACGCTCCGGATTCATTCCCAAAATCACCATGGTAGCCTGCGCGTTACGAGGAATGGCGTTATCTTTTTCTCCTCCGGAAAGGGCGGTAATGCAAATCGGCATCAACTGCTGAACACGTCCTAACAGTTCTCCCAAAACCTGATTCGCGTTGGCTCTGTTTTTATGAATCTCCACACCGGAGTGACCGCCCTTTAACCCCTCTACGCACAATTTGATACACGGGCCATAAACCACCCGTCGCTGAACAGGAAAATGGATCGTTGCCCGGGCGCCACCGGCGCAAGATACCGTAAATACACCCTCATCCTCAGAATCCAAATTGATTAACGTTCTTCCGCGAAGCGCAGACAAATCCACAAAAGAAGCGCCATACATGCCCGTTTCTTCATCCACCGTAAAAATCGCTTCTATGGGCGGATGGGGAATGGTCTTATCTGCCAAAAGGGCTAACATATAGGCTACGGCAATACCGTTATCGCCACCTAAAGTTGTACCATTGGCAAATATATAGGTCTCATCATGGCGAACATCTAAGCCCTCTATATCCATGTCAATGGCGCAATCTGCATCCTTTTCGCAGACCATATCCATATGCCCCTGCAAAATTACAGGCTGGTGGGATTCCATTCCGCATGTTCCGTCTTGAAACATCAGCACATTGTTTAAGGCATCCTGCACATAGCGAATACCGTGGGTTTTCGCAAAATTCACAAGATAATCACTGATTTGCTTAGTCTTACCGGAGCCATGGGGAATGGCGCAAATTTCTTCAAAATAGGCAAACACCGACTCCGGCTGCAAGCCTTGTAAACGTCTCTCCATCATACACACCTCAAAAAAGAAGGAACCACAGGGTTTGCCCTGTGGTTCACAAAATTTAAATCAAACTCAAAGACAGCGTCA
Source organism: Faecousia sp. (assembly GCA_045612425.1). Lineage (GTDB taxonomy): Bacteria > Bacillota > Clostridia > Oscillospirales > Oscillospiraceae > Faecousia. The sequence continues at coordinate 8,668 of JAZKZB010000032.1, read as the reverse complement.
GCAGAACCCATACCAAAGCAATCCACTTTGTAGCAGAAGCCAAAATCTTATCCAGATTGCCGTACTTGCTCTTGCTCAAATAACTGTCATTCTTGCCGGTCAAAGCACCCAAACCGTCTTCCTTGCCGGATTGGAACATAATCACCATAATCAAGACCACGCTGGCAATCACTTCCAGAACGGTGAGAATCACCTTCAAAACTTCCATTTTTTAACCTCCCTCCAAGGGTATAATGCATAAATCTTCAATATTATAGCATAGGAAAACACAAAATGCAAGTGTTAATCCTATAATTTTGTTATTTTGTGACCCAATTTCCGGTCGCAAGGCAATTCAAATATGCCTCAATAAACGGGTCAAGTGCGCCATCCATCACTGAATTAACATTGGATGTTTCGCAGCCGGTGCGCGTATCCTTCACCAATGTATAAGGCATAAATACATAGTTACGTATCTGGCTGCCCCATTCAATTTTCTGCTGGACACCCTTAATATCTGCGATATTTGCCAAATGTTCCCGTTCCCGAATCTCCACCAATTTGGAACGAAGCATCCGCAAACAAGTTTCCTTATTTTGGAATTGGCTACGCTCCGTCTGGCAGGAAACCACGATTCCGGTTGCTTTATGAATCAAACGCACGGCAGAAGATGTTTTATTGATATGTTGTCCACCTGCACCGGAAGAACGGAAAACCTGCATTTCATAATCCTCGGGCCGAATTTCAAAGTCTTCCGAATCATCTTCAATTTCAGGAATGACTTCGATTGCCGAGAAAGAGGTCTGTCGACGAGCATTGGCATCAAAAGGCGACACACGAACCAATCTATGCACACCGTTTTCGCCTTTCAAGAATCCATAGGCATTGACGCCCTCTATCAAAATAGAAGCGGATTTTAAACCTGCTTCGTCCCCTTCTTGGAAATCCAGAATCTTATAGGTAAACCCATGGCGCTCTGCCCAACGGGTATACATCCGGTAAAGCATCTGGCACCAATCCTGCGCTTCCGTACCGCCCGCTCCCGACTGGAAACTCATAAGGGCGTGATTGCCGTCATATTTTCCGGTAAGCAAGGTTTCTAAACGGCAGGATTCCATTTCCTCGGTCAATGCCTGGAAACCGTCCTTCAATTCCTGCAGAAAGGAATCATCATCCTCTTCCTCTGCCATTTCGCAAATGGTCATCATATCATCCCAAGATGCAACCATCTTCCGGTACCGTTCGATTTTATTCTCTGCATGACGGGTTTTTAGAACAATCTGCTGGCTTTTCTCCGGGTCATCCCAAAATCCGGGGGCTTCCTGCATGGCGTGATAACGTTCCAACTCATTACGCAGGCCCTCTAAATTCAGAGAATCCGCCAAAGCATCCAAATTCCCTTTTATATCGTTTAATTTTTGTTTGTACACTTCAAATTCAATATTCATGTTGGCTCATCCCATCTAAAAGAATGCTATTTCTGAAGTATTATAGCCGAAATTCCACAATCTGTAAAGTAGAAATCGTAATTTTAAAAGAAAAAATCCGGGCAAGGCCCGGATGATTAACGCTGACTTGGTTCATATTCTTCCGATTCAAAAATCCAATCGTCCAAATCTGCGGTTCCATTTTCTAATTTTGTTTCCATCTTGTATCCTCCATTTCCATTGCATTACCTGATACTATATGCTGGAAAGGGCAAAAAATCCACTGGAATTTGTTGACAAATTACAACCCCCTTGCAATTTCTGCGTAAATCGTATATACTTGCATGGTGTCTATGCCCTGGTAGCTCAGCAGGATAGAGCGTCCGCCTCCTAAGCGGAAGGTCGGGGATTCGAATTCCTTCCAGGGTGCCAAAACCGTGCGTTGCAAATAGCAACGCACGGTTGTTTTTTACTTTTTATCCCGTTTCCGGCAGAGATAAATATCCAGTTTTTCCTTCATGTTTTCCGGCATTTCTTTTGCCACCGGGCAACGCATTGCATTGGCCATGGCATCCGTAAACGCAATGATAAACGCATTATCTTTCACCATTTGCTCCGCGCTCATCACCGCAGAAGTGTCATAACTATTATGTATGGTTGCCGTATTCGATGGCGCAATCCGCGCAAAAGACACCGCGGGCACACCTTTATCGGCAAAGGGCGTAGAATCGCTGGAGTATACGTCTTGATGGGCAGCAACTCCGAAGCCTTTTTCCATTCCAAAATACTGAATGTACTTAACCAGCGCTTCTTCCGCGGTACAGCAAGCAATAAATTTGCCCATAATACAACCAATCATATCCAGATTGATACAAAGGGCCACATTTTTCAGTTCATCTTCGTGATCCGCGCAATATGCTTTAGATCCTAAAAGTCCCCGTTCCTCGCTTCCGCACCAGAGAAAGCGTAAGCCATAGCGATGGGGATGCTTTGCAAAATATTCAGCAACTGCCAAAATTCCTACACTACCGGACATGTTATCATAAGCACCCTGAGACAAAGAAGTAGAGTCATAGTGGGCAGTTAATACAATATACTCCTCAATTTCACCGGGCAAATCCAAAATGACATTATGAGATTGGCCTTTATATTCCTTCTGTGAAATGCGAATGCAGGCAGTATGCTCGCCACTGCGTACCAAGGCAATGGCATCTTTGGCATTGATATTCACACCGGGAATTTTATTTCCATTGCTCACATAAGAGCGCAGTTCCCGCTGGTCAATATTCCGGTCACGGTAATTAGCATTACCGTCATAGGTCACAAACCCGACTGCGCCATTTTCCAGCAAATCCTGATATATCCAGTAACCAAGATATCCGTCGATTAGTACGATTTTCCCTCTGCACAGAGAAAGGCTATAAGCATCGGTATTGCGCAGATAATATAACGGCGCTTCCACCTCAGAACTACCACAAAGATAGTAACCTTTACAAGGAATTTCTTTGCCGTCTATATAGAGCAGCGTTTCTTCCATCGTTGCCATATCCACTTCAAAAGTCTCTATCTTCGCCTCACCGCCAAATAAAGCGCATTGCGCCTGTAAATACTTGGCAGTTTGCAATTCTGCCTCTGTGCCACCCATACGGACATAGGCAGTGTCAGAAAAAATCTTGGAAATCTGTCTTGCTTTCATAATTTTCTCCTTTACATGGAAAATACAATACCTGCCAGTGCAGAAATAGCAATAAATACAATCGGATGCATCTTTTTCACACTGGGGATCACATTGGTCATCAACCACAAAACTACGGCTAACACCAAGCCTTTCCAATTTACCCCGTACCAACTCCACTCCGGCTGGGTCATGATCAAATTGTTTACCACCACACTGAGCCCGGCAGATGCAATTAAGCCAGTAGAAGCAGGTCGCAAACCATAAAATGCACTTTCTACAAAGCGGTTATTTCGAAAACTCTTCAGTATTGCCGCTATAATCAAAATGATGATGACAGAAGGAGTAATCAGTCCAATGGTGGCAACCAGCGCACCTAAAATGGCAGTAGGAAGCCCCGCTACGTTCATGCCGGTAACATAGCCGACATAGGTTGCCATATTCACCCCGATCGGTCCCGGAGTAGACTCACCTACCGCGATCATATTGGCCAAATCGTTATGGGAAAACCAACCGGTTTTATCAGACAGGTCGTAAAGAAACGGAATGGTTGCCATACCACCGCCGATAGCAAACAAGCCGGTTTTCAAAAATTCGTAAAAAAGGCGTAAAAACAGCATCATACCTTCTTACCCCCAACACACTGAACGCCAATGCCAATGGCTGCCGAAAGTAAAACAAATACAACCGGACTGATGGATGTAAAGAAACTGCCCAAAGTAACTGCAAGAAAAATGAGACAAGTAATTTTATCAACAACCGCCTTTTTCAGCAGTTTCACTACTGCATTCAGAATCAGTATGCAAACGCAGACCCGAATACCGCCAAAGGCGTGTTGCACCCAAATAATATGGGAAAAGGCCTCTATCACACCGGCCAGCATGGTGATTATGACAATGGATGGAAATACAACACCTAACGTTGCCACCACACCGCCCAATCTACCCTTTAACTTCTGCCCAATAAAAGTAGCGGTATTCACTGCTATCACACCGGGCGTACACTGACCGATCGCAAAATAATCCATCAACTCTTCTTCTGTGGCCCATTTATGATTATCCACTACTTCCCGTTGCAAAATAGGGAGCATAGCATAGCCACCGCCGAACGTCATGACCCCCACTTTTGCAAAAGTCAAAAACAGATTCAGAAATATATTCACATGCATTCCTTCTTCCCTGTTATTTCCTTTACTTATACCACATATACCCATGAATTTCAACAGAAAAGTACCGACGGAAATCCGCCGGTACTACGCATATTTATGCTTTTTCACTTCGTCGCATTGGTAAATCGTTTAATAAATTCTTTTGGGGAAAATCCTCTTAGCCTTTTGTATGTGTGATTAAAATAGGATTGAGGATATAACCCTACCTTAACCGCAATTTCCTGAAGGGAATATTTCCCCTCCAGCATCAGCCTTTCTGCCATAAATACTCTTGCTGAAGCGAGATACAATGCGAAAGGCTTTCCGGTCACTTGTTTAAATAATTTTGCGTAATAATAATAACTTAAATTCGCACGCAAAGCCATATCTGACAATGTAATCTTCTCACTGCAATGATTTTGGATATACGAGGCTGTTTGCTTCACTGCGCTCAGGGTTTGATTACTTACAATTTCAGATGCAACATCGAACAGTCTGCTTTCACACAACATGCCAATCATTTCCATCAAATATGCCCGCAAATAAATACCGACGTAATCCTCTCGGCTCTGATACCGTTGCTCCATCTTTTGAAGTAAAGAATTCATGTCAGCCGGAACAACCGTATGATCCATGTAATAATAATTGAAACTGGACAGATAATTCAAAAAGGAATTGACACACTTTGCCTCTTTTGCAGACACGGCTTCGCACTGCACCATAGACGAATCGAACAAAATATTATAAAGCATTCCGTCATTTTTCCGCAATGTTCTGTGCACAACATTTGGGCCAATCAGCACCATATCTCCCGTTTCCATGTGATATTCGGTATTTTCAACCGCCACATGCACCGAACCGGAAATACAGTACAAAATCTCGATGTACTTATGCCAATGATAAGGAAACAAAGCTTCCGACTTGTCCGTTCCCTGCATGGAAATATGAAATTGAAAATCGCCGGAATAAAACGAGACTTTCTCTTGTTCAAAAGATTCCATATCAATTCCTCATCCGTAATTTAAAGGTTCTTCATCCTGTCTTTTATTTTCCGATCCGCTTCGCAAACAATCTCAAAACTTCGGAATACATCCTCAATGGTAGGATTTGCAGGAACATCTTCCTCAATCATGGCAATGAGATGATCCAGTTGAGCGCCGGTAGGTTTCACATTGAAAGGAATGTTGATATACTCTGTGGTTCCGTCGTAATACTTCGAGATAGAAACCAAATTTCCATCTTCACGACGATTGGGTCTTTCCTTTTGATATGTAATCCGAATCCGGCCCTTTGGCCCAACAAATTCCTTAAAACTGTCCGTTTCCATACTGTTGCTCCATCCGGCCTCGTAGAAGCCTACGGAACCGTCCGAAAGCGCAACATTGATAATGCCATAATTATACTTGCCTTCAGAGATTTCTGCCTCCGTAACCGCACCCACGCCATCTACACTGCTAACTTCTGCGCCTGTAAACCACCGCATAACATCCACATAATGGACACCGCAATCGACAATCGGAGAGGTTTCTTCAATCAGCATCCGGTGTTTTTCCCAATCATACAAGGTATTATGATTTTGTACCATGCGCATGATCAGGGGTTTCCCGATCAGCCCCTCATCAATCAGTTCTTTCACTTTGATATAAGTATCATTGTGTCGTAGGATATGTCCCACAAGAACCTTGCTCTGCGGGTTCTCTTTTACAAGTTTAACAAACTCTTTACCATCTGTCAAATTGTCCGTAATGGGTTTTTCACACAACACATGTTTCCCATAGGATAGACACATTTTTAACAGTTTCAGATGGCTGGAAGGATATGTTGCAATAATGACAATATCCACCTGCGGATCGCAAACCAATTCCATAGCATCATAATACACCTTACAAGCATCATATTGCCGTGCTGTGTCATCGGCTCTTTGTCGGTTAATATCACATACTGCGTAAATACAAATATTCTCTTTGCCGACAATGTCGATCAAGTGAGATTGCCCCATATATCCGCATCCGATCAATGCTATGTTGTATACTGACATATCAACAATACTCCAAAATGTTTCCTTGTTTCTTAAGGTACTAAATTTTTAAGATATTCCGCAGCCGTCAAAATATCTGCCTTGGGATTCCCCCCAACCTCTCGTTCAATGGTCAGGTAACCCTGGTACCCGATCTCCTTTAACGCGGATAGGTATGCCGGGAAAGGTACGTCCCCTTCCCCTAAAGGAAGTTCAATAAAGGCAGTATCCTGGAGCATTTCTGCTTCCGAAACACCGTAAATAATTTCGGGATCCCGATCCAACAACTTGCGGCCATCCTTGGCATGGGTATGGACAATGTATCTTTTTAAATTATGTACCGCCTGTACCGGATCGTCACCGGTGACCATCACTAAATTCGCAGGATCCAAATTAACGGCAACGCCGGTTGAATTCAACCCATCCAAAAATCCTTTCAAAGTCAGAGATGTCTCCGGCCCGGTTTCTACCGCAAAGTGAGCCTGGCAACGGTCTGCATAGGCAGCCAATTCGAAACAGGCTTCCTGCATAATCTGGTAACGTTCATGGTTCTTATCGGACGGAACCACGCCAATATGCGTCGTAACAATATCTGTTCCCAGTTCCTTCGCCAAATCGATAATACGCTTAGACTGCTCAATTAAAGTCGGATTCAAATCCCGATTGCCAAAACCTTTTCCCAGATCCCCGCATAAAGCAGAAATTTCCAAGCCGTTATCCGCCAATACGCTGAGCAACTCAGCCTTGCGTGCTTTTGTCATGGCAGATGGGGAAAATTCCCCATCTGTGGCTCTAATTTGAACACCATTTGCCCCGATTTGGGCAGCGCAGGCCACTGCCTCCTTCCATGGAAGCAAAAAAGATTCCAACATAACGCCAAGTTTAAAATCTCTCATAACGGCCTCCCGTTTTATCTTTCAGCATAGACCCATTCATAGGGTTTTTCCAAAGCCTTATTCGCAATCTCTCTGGCCGCAATCACGCGCAATGTATTTTCATGGGGTACGGGAATTTCCCCGGTAAGGTAAAAGTTGGCCAAGGATTTGATAAAACCTTCCCAAAAATCTTGTTCCACCTTAATAAATACAGGTTTTTCATCCTTCAAGGCAACGTTCATGTGGAACGGGCCACCATTGATAAAGGTAGCCATCTTTGCGCGCTTGCCACCTTCAAATTCCACGATCACCACGGGATATTCCTCCGTTCCAACGGAAATGGCTCTAATAGGGTCGGCACGCAAAATTCCAACAATGGGTTCTAACTGATGAATAATGTAAATCGGGAATCGATAAGGACCGCAACTGTCAATATAGACAGTTTCTTTTCCGTAAACATCCGCATATTCCTTGGCAAAGAACAGCGCAGAACTGGAATAGCAGGGTGTGTTTCCATCCTCTGCCATTTTGAAAATACGCTTTGCAGATTCCAATGTTTCTGCAAAGGTCTTGTCGATGTACGTCAACTTGCCGGAGCGCAACGGAAGTTCGCACAATTCCTCATGCATTTCCGGGTTGTCCGGGGAAAGGACAAGCAGGACATCAGATTTTGCGATCACTTCTTCCATAGAAGAAAGCACCTCAATACCGTACTTTTCGCCCCACTCCTTATTGGTCAGTCCACCGGGTCTGGGAGAATCAATTTTACCGTAAGCATATGCCACTTCCACCTCAGGCGTCCACTTCCGGAAAAAATCCGGATAAGAATTGGCATGCCACTCATCTAAGAAATAATCAATAAATCCAATTTTCAGCATATTGAAAATCCTCCTTGTTTTTTGGCGCTATCGTTAAAATTGCACTTCTTTATGCATCTTTGCAGATTCATAAATACCTTCCATAATCTTGGCCGTTTTAATGGTAATATCGATATTGGACGCAATCTTTTCTCCGGTCTGAACACACTTTACAAATGCATCGATTTCATTCTGGAACATCTTGGTTGCTTCAAAACGGTATTCTGTCTTGCTGAGCATTTTGTTATGCACACCGTACTTCACAAAACCACCGCCGTACTGAAGTCGGATGCCGGCCTTGTCGCCCATAAAGTCAATAAACATTTCGTCTTCCCCGATGTTTTGCGCCCATGCGCCATTGAAATTGATAACGGGGCCATCGGTTCTGATAATGCCGGTTATGGAATCATCCACATCATAAATGCCATCTTTCTTGGGAGGACCGGCCCACATATTTACGTATGTATAATCCTCAATATTCTTACCAAGTTTGCAGAAAGATTCGCTGGAAACGGTTTTAACCGTAGGATCCCCAAGACAGTACATAACAATATCCAGAAAATGAACGCCCCAGTCAATCAGCACGCCACCGCCGGAAATATCGTTCGTGGTGAACGCACCACCAAGTCCGGGGATGGAACGATGGGAACGGAAACTTACATAGACATGATAAACCTCGCCCAATTCACCG
>JAZKZB010000031.1:0-1832 GCA_045612425.1 Faecousia sp. | reverse complement strand
TTGGCGCATTGGGATATTATGTCAGCGATACTTCCGTAGAAAATTTCCAACCGATGAATATCAATTTCAGCATTATTGCCCCTCTGGAACAGAGAATCCGCAAAAAAGCGGAAAAGAATTTGGCCATTGCCAACCGCTCTTTGGAAATCATTGACCGGTTGCTTGCCGGGGGGATATAGAAAGAGGAGGCGCAGACTTATGAAAATTATTATCGATGCCATGGGCGGTGACAACGCGCCGGAAGCACCGGTTTTAGGTGCTTTGGAAGCGGTAAAGCGATATGATACAAAAATTACACTGGTAGGTCGTGGAGAGGAGATTTTGAATGCTCTGCGCAATGCCGGTGTTGAGGATTTGCCTGCGGGAATTGAGATTGCCAATGCAGACGATGTGGTGGACATGCACGATGATCCTGCCGGTGTGATTCATAAGCGGAAAAATTCTTCTATGGTCGTGGGCCTGAAAATGTTGGCCGACGGCCAAGGGGATGCCTTTATTTCTGCCGGCTCTACCGGCGCTTTGCTCACCGGCGCTACCTTGCTGGTGAAACGGGTTAAGGGTGTGCGTCGCGCGGCTATGGGACCTGCTATGCCCAATAAGTTGGGTGGAAAAACAATTATGCTTGACTGCGGTGCCAATGCGGAATGTACCCCGGAATTTTTGTTGCAGTTTGGCTTGATGGGTTATTTGCATGCAAAAAAAGCCTATGGGATTGAAAATCCGAAGGTGGGCCTTTTGAATATCGGCACCGAGGATTCCAAGGGAACGGCGATGCACAAAGAGGCCTATGCTTTGCTGAAGCAAGCAGGGGAGCAGGGAATCCTGAACTTTGTGGGGAATGTAGAGGCAAGAGATGTTCCTCTGGGCGCGGTGGATGTGGTGGTTTGCGATGGTTTCTCCGGAAATGTCTTGCTGAAAACCATCGAAGGCACCGCCATGTTCATGGGAAGCCTGATGAAACATAAGATTTTCAAGCGCAGTTTGCTTTCGAAAATCGGTTACTTATTCTGCAAACCCGGTGTGGATGAAGTGATGGGGATGCTGGATTACCGCACCATTGGCGGAACGGAATTTTTAGGTATCCGCAAGCCAGTGATTAAGGCCCACGGCGCATCGGATGCGTTGGCTTTCCAAAATGCCGTTGGTCAGGCAGTTCATGCAGCCGGTAATCATACATCCGAGGAACTGGAACAAGGACTTTTGGCGCTTGCACAATTGAAGGAGACCGAATATGATTAAGGACTTGGAAATTGCCATTGGCTATCGATTCCAAAAGATTACCCTTTTGCAAAATGCCCTTACCCATTCTTCTTATGCCAATGAACATTGGCACGATAGTCTGATGAGCAATGAACGTATGGAGTTTTTGGGGGATAGTATCTTGGGTATGGTAGTGGCGGAACATTTGTTTCGTACCTTCCCCGACCGTCCGGAGGGTGAATTGACCCGAATGCGGGCAGATATGGTCTGCGAAAAAGCGCTGGCGGTGGTTGCAGAAAAACTGGGTCTTGGAAATCATTTGCTGTTAGGCAAGGGTGAACAGCAGGGCGGTGGCCGCCATCGGGATTCCATTTTAGCGGATGCAGTGGAATCGGTGATTGCCGCTTGCTATTTGGATGGCGGTATGATGGCCGCCCGGTCATTTATTGAAACTTTTGTGTTGCCCACTGTGCCGGTGAGTAAGTTAAGCAATGTGGACTATAAAACTGCTTTGCAGGAATTGATTCAGCAAAAACGCAATCAGGTTCTGGCCTATACTTTAGTGGGGGAAAGCGGACCTGACCATGATAAACAATTCCAAGTGGAATTAACCTAAGTCGGATCGTAGCCAT
>JAZKZB010000030.1:0-14737 GCA_045612425.1 Faecousia sp. | reverse complement strand
AAGCGTTGCCCGTTGACGGCTCTTTTTTGCGTGAAAAGGCGTATGCAGTTAAGGACTCCGGTCAATATGGGGTAGTTTGGAGGGGCGTTAAAAAATAAGTAGAATTTACAAGAATGCTATGATATAATTAGAAAGGTTACTGCACAGGATATGAAATAAGAGACGTTTAATGAAACGGCTTTATTTTTTGAGAAATACGGAGAAAAGATATGCATTACGCAACCATTAAAAATTGTGATATTGCCAACGGTCCCGGCGTGCGGGTGAGTTTGTTCGTTTCCGGTTGTACCCATCGGTGCAAAGGTTGTTTTAATGCGGTTGCATGGGATTTTGATTACGGCGAAGAATTTACCCAGGAGACGGTGGGAGTTATTTTGCAAATGCTGAAGCCTGACCATATTAAGGGGCTGACTTTGCTCGGGGGAGAACCCTTTGAGCCTCAAAATCAACCTGCCATCGTCGATTTGCTCCGCCAAGTGAAAGAAAAGTATCCCAAGAAAAGCATTTGGGCGTTTTCCGGATATCTGTTTGACCGGGATATTCTGTCCGGGGAATTAGGGCCTTGGGAAGTGACGAAGGAATATCTTTCCTATTTGGATGTTCTGGTGGATGGGCCATTTGTGGAGGAGAAGAAGAACTTGTCTTTGCGATTCCGGGGGTCTGAAAATCAACGGTTGATTGATGTGCCAGCATCATTGAATGAAAATAAAATTGTGCTCTGGCAGGATTGGCAGGGCGAGAAGAGGGGAATGCATCCATGAAAATAAAGAAATTGAGGGAAAACGCTACGATTCCCACCTATGGCAGTTCGGGCGCTGCAGGCGCGGATTTATACGCCTGCTTGACGGAAGAAATTACCATTGCCCCCAACCAAACGGTGTTTATCCCCACGGGGATTGCTATGGCAATTCCGAAAGGATATGCAGGCCTGATTTATGCCCGAAGCGGTATGGCTTGCAAACGGGATCTTGCGCCGGCGAATAAAGTAGGGGTAATTGACAGTGACTACCGAGGAGAGATTATTGTGGCTTTGCATAACCATGGGACTCAGCCTCAGACGGTTTCCCATGCAGAGCGTATTGCGCAGATGGTAATTGCACCGGTTCTGATGGAAGAATATGATTTGGTGGATGATTTAGACGACACAGATCGGGGCTCTGGTGGTTTTGGTTCTACCGGAAAATAAAATTGCGGGGGTTTGCGCTTTGTAATTTTATGGAATTTGTCAATATACAAATGTCGAATTTTTTGCTATACTGTTGACGGTGAAAATGGATATTCTATATATAAATTCACATAAGATTGGAGAATGTTATGGATATAGCAAGCGCCATTATTAGTCTGCTTGGCGGTTTGGCCATGTTTTTGTATGGCATTGAAGTTATGGGCGATGGCTTGAAAAACAGTTCCGGCGATGCGTTGAAACGCATATTGGAAAAGGTCACCGGAAATGTGTTGCTTGGCGTGCTCACGGGTACTTTGGTTACGGCAGTGATTCAAAGTTCCACCGCTACGATTGTGCTTACCGTTGCGTTGATTGGCGCAGGGGTGCTCAATCTCAAGCAGGCAGTGTCCATTGTAATGGGCGCCAATATCGGCACTACGATTACGGCCCAAATTATCCGCTTAGGGTCTATTGAGGCCGGGGATAACTGGTTTTTGTGGTTGTTTGACACCGATACGTTAGCCCCTATTGCGTTGGTAGTCGGCATTGTTTTGGTAATGTTCATCAAAACCAAAAAGGCAAAGACCATTGGGGACATCTTCATTGGTTTTGGCGTGCTGTTTGTCGGGTTGAATTTAATGACCAGCGGTGTGAAGCCTTTGATTGGCACGGAAGCCTTTACGTCATTCTTGGGTATTTTAAGTAATCCCATTGTGGGTATTTTGTTCGGGCTGATTTTGACAGTTATCGTGCAAAGTTCCTCTGCCACAGTGGGTATGATGCAGACTGTGGCAGCAGTTGCGGCCAATGACCCGACCGTTACGTTTACCTTTGCTATGGCATATCCCATTATTATGGGTATTAATTTAGGTACTTGTGTTACTACCGCGATGGTTTGCTCCATTGGTTCCGGTAAAGACGCCAAGCGAACCGGTATCGTGCATATTGCTTTTAATACCATTGGTACAATTTTATTTATGATTGTGATGACCATCCTGCAAAATTACAATGCTTTCGGCACAGAGTTCTGGATGGCCAATGTGGATAGCGGTGGAATTGCGAATTTCCAGACGGTGTTTAACCTTTTGACGGCAGTGGCGCTGATTCCTTTCTCCGGGGCGTTGGTAAAACTTTCTTTAAAAATGGTTAAGGATGATAAGGTGGAAGCGCCCGTGCACCCGGAATTGCTGGCGTTGGACGACAAACTTTATATTTCTCCTGCTGTTGCCGTGGCGGAGGCTACTCGCGCAGTGGCACATATGGGGCATTTGGCCAAGGAAAACTTTGACCGTGGCTATCGGCAACTGATAAATTATGATGAGTCCTTATCGGCAACCATCAATGAGGATGAGGAATGCATTGACCAGTTTGCCGATCGTGCTGACCGTTTCTTTATTGGTTTGAGCAAATTTGTGGAAACAGAGAATCACAACAGACAATTGGATATGTTGATGCAAACTGTGCCTAATTTTGAGCGTATCGGCGATTACGCCACCAATTTGGAAGAGTTGGCATGGAAACTGAAAGAGGAAAAAGCAGAATTTTCTGAAACGGCAAAGCAGGAACTGGAGTTGATTGCGACTGCCGTGGAAGAAATTTTGGATATTACCGTACAGGCATTCCGCAATGATGATAATGCTTTGGCTATGCGGATTGAGCCGTTGGAAGAAACCATTGACGATATGGTGATGATTTTAAAAGACCGTCATACCAAACGGCTGAAAAGCGGCGCTTGTTCTATCGCATCCGGCTTGGTATTTATGGAAGTGCTTACTTATTTGGAACGTGCTTCCGATCAGTGTTCTTCCATTGCGGTTATGATGTTGGCGCGTAAAAACGAAACCATTTTGCATAATCATTACGATTATTTGCGAGAACTTCACGCAGGAAATGACGTTTCCTATCGGGAAGAATGGGAAAGACGCAGAATGCAATATGTGGAGCCGTTGAAAAAGATTCAGTAATAGGAAAACACCGCAGTCTGAAGACTGCGGTGTTTTTGCGTTTAATAGAAAAGAATGTCGGAATAGGTGGGGTACGGCCAGTAGGATTTGTCGGTTAATTGTTCCAACTTATCGGCATCCTCGCGTAAAGATTCCATGTCTGCCACAATGATGTTACGGAAATAAGTGGCGGCGGTTTGGGCGTCGTCGGTGGGAACCTTTTCCAAATCGGTACGCAAGGTTTCGCACTTCTGATATAATCCGTCGGTGAGGGCAGAAAGTTTGTTGAGCAAATCGGTTTCCGCGCCGGCGGAGATGCCGATTTCTTTTTTCTGCAAAATCGACTTTGCCAAATCGGAACTATAGTGCAATGCGGCGGGCAGAATCTGTTGCATGACCATATCCACACTGGTTCTGGCCTCGATGTTAATCAGTTTGCAGTAGGATTCCAAATGAATTTCGTGGCGGGCACGGAACTCTGCCTCGGTAAAAATACCGTGTTCGGTTACCAAACGAATGTTCTTCTCGGAGATGTAGGCAGGTAGTGCTTCTGCAGTGGAGCGCAAATTGCTTAAACCACGGCGTTTGGCCTCTTTCTCCCAATCTTCGGAATAGCCGTTTCCGTCAAAAATAATCCGCTGGTGGTCAGTAAAGGCTTTGCAGACCAAGGCGTGAAGCGCGGATTCAAAATCCTTTGCATTTTCCAATTCATCTGCGAATTTCCGCAATTCTTCCGCCATGATGGTATTCAGCGCGATGTTAGGCTCTGCCACAGACTGGGAGGAACCCAGCATACGGAATTCAAACTTATTGCCGGTGAAAGCCAGAGGGCTGGTACGGTTGCGGTCGGTAGTATCCTTGGGGATGGCGGGCATTACGTCCACGCCTACCCGCATAATGCTTTTTTCCGGGTTGTGATAGTTTGTGCCGTCGATAATGGACTGGACAACTGCATTTAATTCATCGCCCAAGAAAATGGAGATAATGGCGGGAGGGGCTTCGTTCGCACCCAAGCGATGATCATTACCGGCGGAGGCAACGGTGCAACGAAGGAAGTCCTGATACTCGTCAATGCCTTTGATAAAAGCGGCCAGGAAAACAAGGAACTGGGCGTTTTGACGAGGGGTCTGACCGGGTTTAAACAAATTCTTTCCGGTGTCGGTGCTTAAACTCCAGTTGTTGTGCTTGCCAGAGCCGTTGACACCCTCGAAGGGTTTTTCGTGAAGCAGGCACACCAAATCGTGTTTCGCCGCGCATTTTTTCATAATGGACATAACCAACTGGTTGGCATCGCAGGCGTTGGTGGCGTCGGAGAAAATGGGCGCCATTTCGTGCTGGCAAGGGGCGGCTTCGTTGTGCTTGGTTTTGGAAAGAACGCCCAAGCGCCAAAGTTGTTCGTCCAGATCTTTCATGTATCCGGAAATCCGGGTGCGAATGGTGCCGAAATAATGGTCATCCATCTCCTGACCTTTGGGAGGACGCGCGCCAAAGAGGGTGCGGCCGGTTAAGCGCAGGTCTTCTCGTTGGGCGTACATAGCCCGGGGGATGATAAAATATTCCTGTTCAGCGCCTACGCAGGAAATCACCCGTTGGGTTTCGGTGTCACCAAACAATCTTAAAATCCGCAATGCTTCCCGGGAGACTTCCTCCAGGGAGCGGAGCAGAGGTGTTTTCTGGTCTAAGGACTCTCCGTTATAGGAGAAAAAGCAGGTGGGGATATACAAACTCCCATCCCGCACAAAGGCGAAAGAGGTAGGATCCCATGCAGTATACCCACGGGCTTCAAAGGTGGTGCGCAGACCGCCGTTGGGGAAGGAACTGGCATCGGGCTCGCCACGAACCAATTCTTTGCCGGAGAATTCCATAATTACTTTTCCATCGCCGGTGGGCGTGATAAAGGAATCGTGTTTTTCAGCAGTGATCCCGGTCATGGGTTGGAACCAGTGGGTATAGTGGGTGGCGCCTTTTTCAATGGCCCATACCTTCATGGCCTCTGCAATTTCATTTGCCACGTCTAAGGGCAAGGGAGTGTGATTGCTTATGCACTGCTTCCAGGAAGTGTAGATATGAGGGGCCAGACGGGATTGCATAGTGGCCTCGTTGAAGACATCTGTACCAAATATTTCAGGGATGTTAAGAAATTCATTCATAATGGGCGCATCCTTTCCGAATGGAATATGATGGAGCGGGGGAGTTTGAAAACCTGATTGTAATATTTATACATTATAAATTTTATGCGAAAGTCACGGAAAAAGCAAGGGTGAATTTACATGAATTTCCATACAATGGAGCGACGGATTTGTGCAATGGGGACAAAATTCAAATATTTTACAGAAAAATGCAATTTTACGAATATTCATCTTGCATTTTTGGAGCGCACATTGTATAATAACCCCATTATAATGGCTTTTTTGAAGAAAAGGGTGATTGAATGGCAACTTATTCTTGCAGAACGAGAGAAGAATTGATGGTAGAGCAGGAAAGACTTTTGGCTCGTTATCAGGAGTTAAAAGCGGAAAATTTGAAATTGGATATGTCCCGTGGCAAACCCAGCAAATTGCAATTGGATTTGGTCAGCGATATGCTTACGGTTTTAACGGACGTTGAGCAATGTATGGTCGATGGAATTGATAGTCGAAATTACGGTGATTTGGCGGGTTTGCCTTGCGCGAGGGCCTATTGGGCAGATGTTTTAGGTTGCAAACCTTCGCAAACATTTGTGGGGGGCAATGCCAGCCTGAGTTTGATGCATGATTTGATTGCAAGAGCATATACCCACGGGTTAACGGACAGTCCTTGCCCTTGGTGTAAGGAGGAGCGGGTAAAGTTTCTGTGCCCATCCCCGGGTTATGACCGGCATTTCCGGATTACGGAGAGTTTTGGCTTTGAATTGATTGCCGTCCCCATGACACCGGAGGGGCCGGATATGGATTTGGTGGAAGATTTGGTGCAGGATCCCTGTGTGAAGGGCATTTGGTGCGTACCCAAGTATTCGAATCCTCAGGGGTATACCTACAGTGAAGAAACTTTCCGCCGTTTTGCTCAGTTAAAACCTGCCGCGCCGGACTTTGCGATTATGTGGGATAATGCATATTGCGTTCATGAATTTACCGGTGAATTTGAGCCGTTTCCTGACATTATTTCTGCTTGCGCAGAGGCAGGACGTCCGAATATGGCGTATGAATTTGCTTCTACTTCTAAGATTACATTCCCCGGCGCCGGCATTTCGGTTATGGCATCCTCGGAGGAAAACATTGCCTATCATTCTAAGTTGATTTCCGTGCAGACCATATCTTATGATAAGGTGAATCAGTTACGCCATGTTTTGTATCTGAAGGATAAGGCCCATACCTTGGAATTGATGAAAAAGCACGGGAAAATTATGGCGCCGAAATTTGAAATGGTATTGAAAATGCTTCGTGCGCAATTAACAAATAAAGGCATTGCTCACTGGCACCATCCGAACGGTGGCTACTTTGTTTGCGTGGCGGCGATGCCGGGTACGGCAAGAAGAACGCTGGAACTGTGCAAGCGCTGCGGTGTGGTGCTTACAGAAGCAGGCGCTACCTACCCGTATGGTATTGACCCCATGGACTCTATGATTCGGATTGCGCCCAGTTTACCGCCTATTGAGGAATTGGAAAAGGCAATGCATGTATTTTGCACTTGTCTGCGACTGGCGGCTTTGGAAAAATATTTGGGAAAACCTGCTATTTAAGGAAAACCTCCTGACATGTGTCAGGAGGTTTTGTTATGACAGATTGTTGACCACATTTTGCAGATTTCCTGAGAGAAAACCTTTTATATTTTCCACTGCACATTGGAAAATACGTTGTCTGGCTTCCAAAGAAGTCCATGCCATGTGGGGTGTTATAATGCAGTTAGGGGCGTGCAGTAAGGGAGAGTCGGCAGGGATAGGTTCCTGGGACACTACGTCCACCGCAACACCCCGTAGTTTTCCCATCTGGAGTGCGTGGGCTACCGCAGATTCGTCAATGAGTGGGCCACGGGCGGTGTTCAGCAAGATTGCACCGTCTTTCATCATGGAAATAGTTTCTTCGTTGATGATGCCCTTGGTCTCCGGAAATAACGGGCAATGGAGGCTGACCACGTCCGATTGCTTCAATAGCGTTTCTAAAGGCACATATTCTGCACCGTCTTTCGGAGTGCGGGTATATGCCAAAATTCGCATACCGAAGGCCTTGGCAATGTTTGCTACCGCCTTTCCGATACTTCCATAGCCGATAATACCCATGGTTTTTCCGGATAGTTCCATTTGGGGTGTGTCCCAAAAACAGAAATTGGGGCAATTTGTCCATTTTCCGGCATGGACGGTCTGAGAGTGATGACCGATTTGATGGCACAGTTCCAAAAGCAGACCAAAGGTGAATTGGGCAACGGCATCTGTGCCGTATCCCGGCACATTGCAAACGGGGATGTTTCGTCTGGCGGCGGCTTCGCAGTCGACCACATTGTATCCGGTGGCTAAAATGCATATGAGTTTGATGCTGGGGCAGGCGGCAAAAACTTCTTCTGTAATGGGGGTTTTGTTGAGAATCAGAATGTCGTTGTCCGCAATTCTTTCTACGGTATTTGCAAAGGATAAGGTGCGGTCGTAATAGGTTAGGCTTCCGAATTGGCGGAAACAGTCCCAACTTAAATCACCGGGATTGATGGCTTGGCCGTCTAAAATTACAATTTTCATGCAGGAAAACCTCCGAATGCTTGAAAAGTTTTGAGTTCTTTGATAAACTGATTAAAAAGGCGGTGAAGATATGGAATTGCTATATTGCGATGAGGATGTGATTGTGTGTATAAAACCGCCCAGGGTGCTTTCTACGGACGAACCCGGCGGATTGCCCGATTTGATACGCCAATTTTTGAATGACCCAAAAGGGGATGTGCGCACGGTACACCGGCTGGATAGAGTGGTAAGTGGCGTGATGGCTTTAGCGCGAAATAAACTTGCTGCATCCGAACTTTCCCGACAGGTTCGGGAGGGGCAGTTCCATAAGGAATATTTAGCGGTGGTTCACGGAAAACCCGAATCCGATCAAGGGGAATTTCGGGATTTGCTTTTCCGGGATAAAGCACGAAAAATGACGATGGTTGTCGAAGAACCGGGGAAGGATGTGCAGGAGGCGATTTTGCGCTACCGCCTCTTGGGGCAAACCGAAATGCTGAGTTTACAACAAATTCAGTTGGAAACCGGCAGAACACACCAAATCCGGGTGCAGTTTTCCAGTAGAGGCCTGCCCCTTGTGGGGGAACGGAAATATGCCAATGTGGAAGATGACTGCGAAATTGCGCTATGGTCTTACCGCATCGGGTTTTTGCATCCCAGGACGGGAGAAGAAATGCATTTTTCAAAAGAACCGCAAGGGTATCCATGGAGCCTTTTTTCATTATAACAGAATTTAGATAAGTTGCAACGGAGGAATTATGGCAAACTATCAGTTTTTTCAAAATAAAGAATGCGAATATTTTCCTTGCCATAAAGGGGCGCAGGAAGAAACCTTCAATTGCTTGTTTTGTTATTGTCCACTGTATGCGTTGGGGGATGGTTGTGGCGGTAATTTTTCCTATACAGAGGATGGAATCAAGGATTGTTCTGCCTGCCTGATACCGCATCGCAGAGAGAATTATGAGCGAATCCTGGAGAAATTCCCGGAACTTGCTGCATTGGCGAGAAAAAGGGATACTTGATTTTTTCGCGGAATATGCTATAATGGCTTGGCGCTTATGGAGATGTACCCAAGTGGCTGAAGGGTCCGGATTCGAAATCCGGTAGGCGTCGCAAGACGTGCAAGAGTTCAAATCTCTTCATCTCCGCCAATAAAGAACCACCCGAGAGGGTGGTTTTTTGTTGGCATCGGGATTCAGAGGAAGAGATTTGAAGATAAGAATGCAGATTGTTGGTATCTCTGCTTGATTTTTTTTAGAAATGCGGTACAATGATATCATATTTGCAAAGGGGTTGAGAGAATGAGTAAAATCTACATTCCTGATGGTTACCGTCCGGTTTTGGACGCGTATGATACCCAGCGGGCGATTGCCTATATCAAACAGACATTTCAAGATGAATTTGCGGGAGCATTAAATCTGAAACGGGTTTCTGCGCCATTGTTTGTTACGGAAGAATCCGGCTTAAATGACAATCTGAATGGTTACGAACGTGCGGTTTCCTTTGATGTGCCTGCAGTTGGGAAAGATGCCCAAGTGGTGCATTCCTTAGCAAAATGGAAGCGGTTGGCATTGAAGCGCTATGGCTTTAGTGTGGGCAACGGTTTGTATACGGATATGAACGCCATTCGTCGGGATGAGGAATTGGATAATATTCACTCCATTTATGTGGACCAGTGGGACTGGGAGAAGGTAATTACCAAGGAAAACCGGAATTTAGAATACTTAAAACTGATTGTTCGTGCCATTGTCAATGCGATTTGCAATACCAACGACCGGCTTCATGTGCGGTATCCCCAGTTGCGGGTGGAACTTTCCCGGGAGGTTTCCTTTGTTACCACCCAGGAATTGGAAGATATGTATCCGGATTTGACCGGTTCTGAACGGGAAAAGGCTTATGTTAAAGAGCATCCTACCGCATGTATTATGCAAATCGGCGGAAAACTTCGTTCCGGAAAGCCTCATGACGGCCGTGCGCCGGACTATGATGATTGGCAACTCAATTGTGACATTTTCTTCTGGGATGAGGTGTTGCAACGGGCTTTGGAGATTTCGTCCATGGGGATTCGCGTGGATTCCCAGGCTTTGGATAAGCAACTGATAGAGGCCGGATGTGATGAGCGACGGAAACTGCCTTTCCACAAGATGTTGTTGTCCGACGAATTGCCCTTGACCATCGGTGGCGGTATCGGGCAGTCAAGATTGAGTATGTTGATGATGGGCCGTGCGCATATCGGGGAAGTGCAGTCCAGTATTTGGGATGCGGATACCCTGCGCATTTGCGAAGAAGCGGGGATTCCGCTTTTATAAGGAAGCAAAAAAGGCGTGCTTTGGCACGCCTTTTTTTATGCGTATTTGCTGACAATGCGGTGCATTTCTTCGAATTGCTGTTCCATGTCTTGCACCAGTTTGAACTGGGTACGGCAACGATCCAAATTCTGTTCGGGATAATGAATCCGGAAGTAATGGTCGCCGTCCAAATAGTCGGTGAGGAAGCGAATGCCACATTCCAGAGTCATGAGTTTCGCGCCCCAGGGCAGGTATTCCAATTCTGCAGGGGTGAGAGAACCTTGAGCGCCCTTGAGGAATCCTCTGGTATATGCCTCGTAAAGTTCAATATCAAAATTGACCTTGCTCAAATCTTTTTCGTCTTCTGCGCTGTGGTTGGCACCAAAACGAATGGAATCACCGAAATCATTGATGGAAAGACCGGGCATGGTGGTGTCCAAATCAATGACACAAACGCCTTGCTTTGTGGCGCGATCCACCAAAATGTTGTTGAGTTTGGTGTCGTTGTGGGTAACCCGCAGAGGGAGTTTTCCGTCTCGCAAGGCCTGTAATGCTACTGAGCAATCATTTTTTCTTGCCATGACAAAATCGATTTCTGCCTGAATATCCTTGGCTCTGCCTAATTTGTCTGCTTTTAATGCTGTCAGGAATTTTTGGAAGCGATCTTCCGTGTCATGGAATTTCACAATGGTTTCGTGTAAGGTTTCGGCGGGATAGCCTTGGAGCATATACTGGAATTTTCCGAAGGTATAGGCGGAGGCTTCAAACAGTTCCGGTGTAGCGGATTGATAGCAGTCTGTACCCTCGATAAAGGGAGTCAAACGCCATACCTTGCCGTTGGAATCGGTGTAGAAGTTTTTGCCGTCCTTGGTCTTTACCAAACTTAGTGTTTCCCTTGTGGGGTCGCCACCTTGGGCGAGAATGGCGTTCTTCAGGTATTCGGTAATACCGATCATGTTTTCCATCAATTCTTCGGGGTGGGGGAAAGCAGCAGAGGAAAGACCTTGGAGGATATAACGGACGCAATCTCCGTCTTGAGGCTGACAGATCACGCAAAAGGTGTCGTTAATATGGCCTTGACCGTATCGAACCGCGCCAAGCAATGTGGTCGGGAAATCATAGGCCTGTAATACTTCCTTTAAAATGGGCGTGCAGGGACTAATGTAAAGATTATCCATAATAAATACTCCTGTCAATTTATTTTGAAGTGGTGAAATGGTTACTTTCTGCTCTTGCTTTTTGGCGGTATTGCGCCGGGGTCATGCCTTCTGTCTGATGAAAACGCTGAGAAAAATAACTGGGCGAGGAAAAACCGCTGGTAAGCGCGATATAGGAAAGGGAATAATCGGTAGTGCGAAGTAGGTGCTTGCTCTCTGCAATTCGCAAGGAAAGCATATAACTAATGGGAGAAATGCCATATTCTTTTCGGAAAGTATGGGCTAAGTGAAACTTGTTGACATGGGTAACGTTCACTAATGTTTCCAATGTGATGTTTTCTTTGAAGTGGGTGTCGATGTAGCGCTTGGCAAGGGCGACTTCTTTGGCTGCGATTCCGGAGAAATTTTGAGATGAGGCAAGGGAAGTGCGCCGTAAAATCCGGATTGCCAAGATGTCGAGAAAACTTTGACATACGGTTTCGTATCCTAAGGATTTTCCTTCGATTTCCCGCAAAATACTGCGCAAGTACAATTGAATATCAGCACCGACGCCTTGGAAACTGATAATACTGAAAGGTTCGGGGTGGTCAGCATCTACGGAAACTTCCAAACCGTCAATACCCAGCACAATATATTCTAAAGGTACGGCATCCAAACTGGTTTCCGTGTGATTGACGTTAGGATTCACAATCACCATATCGTTAGCGCTGACTTTATGGAGACTGCCTTCAATTTCGAATTGTCCCTTTCCGCCTACAACGAAAAAAAGTTCCGTACAGGAGTGAGTATGAGGAACACTGTGCCAGTCGCCGCCGTATTTTGCTGTGCTGATGTAGAGGAGTTTTGCCCGTGGAATGGAGGCGGCGTCATCCCCTAAAATCAGGTCGTAACGATTTGTACTCATATCTTAACACTCCAATTTATAATTCTTGCAAAAAATTGGTAAATTGTGCAAGAAAATGTAATTATCGTTATTATACTGACAATATATGAAAAAATCAATATAAAACCATAATTATTTTCAATTATTTGTCATAATGTAAAATATAAATCGAAATCCTATCATGACATTGTGCATAAAAACGAAGATTAAAATTTAGAATAAATTCACAAAAATTTTCCAGAACGCAAGATATATAAAACAGAAAACAAGATTTTGCTTGTCCAATGGCAAGTTTCTCGGTAATATGTAATCGCATCGGGGATGCCGATGTGATAAAAATATTTGTAATTTACGTATGGAGGAAACTATTTATGAAGAAACTATTTGCTCTGCTCTTGGCTTCTATCATGGTCCTCGGTTTGTTTGCAGGTTGCGCACCTGCTGATAACAGCGAGGTTGTGCTGAAGGTAGCTGCCATTGAGACCGCCTACGGTTCTCAGATGTGGAAGGATGTTTGCGATGCATTCACCGCTCAAACCGGCATCAAGGTTGAACTGGTAACAGACAAGAACCTGGAAGACGTGATTGGACCCCAGATTCAGGGTCAGAACTACCCCGATGTTGTGCACCTGGCTACCGGCCGTCCTGCTGGCTTGACCGAGCAGTTAATCAAGGCTAACGGCCTGCACGATCTGACCAACGTTCTGAATATGACCGTTCCCGGCGAAGACAAGAAGGTATCCGATAAGATTGCCGGTGGTTTCACCGACACTTCTCTGACTAACCCCTACACTGACGGCAAGACCTACATGGCTCCTATGTTCTACTCTCCCTGCGGCCTGTTCTACAACGCAAAGTTGTTCGAGGCTAAGGGCTGGACTGTTCCTACCACTTGGGAAGAAATGTGGGAACTGGGCGACCTGGCTGCTGCTGAAGGTATCGCTTTGTTCACCTACCCCACCGCTGGTTACTACGACGCTTTCATGTACGCTCTGATGTACTCCATCGGCGGCGCTGATTTCTTCAACAAGGCTACCAACTATGCCGAAGGTATTTGGGACACCAACGAAGCCAAGACTCTGTTCGCTATCCTCGATAAGTTGGCTGACTACACCCACGAAAAGACCCCCACTCAGGCTAACAACCAGGACTTCACCAAGAACCAGTTGATGGTTATGCAGAACGAAGCTCTGTTCATGCCCAACGGCACTTGGATTGTTGGCGAAATGGCTAACGCTGAAGAAACTCTGACCAATGAGTTTGCTTGGGGCATGACCGCTCTGCCTGCTGTAACCGAAGGCGGCGCTGGCTACTCCTACACCTGGTTCGAACAGGCTTGGATTCCTGCAGGTGCTGCACACAAGGCTGAGGCTGAACAGTTTGTAGCATTCCTGTACTCTGACAAGGCTGTTGAAATCTTTGCTAAGCAGGGCGCTATGCAGCCTGTTCTGGGCATTGCCAACAAGTTGGAAGGCGACAACAAGTTGTTCTACTCCATCTACGACAATGGCGCTAAGGCTGCTATGGGCAACTTCGCTGCTTTCGATGCAATTCCCGACGTGACCACTTCCGGCGTGTTCTTTGAACCCATCGACAAGTTGGTTGCCGGCACTTTGACCATCGAGCAGTATATTGCAAACATCAAGACCGCTTCCGATCTGATGCGTGCAAACCTGAAGAAGTAATTCTCCATCCAAGACAGAAAAGTAAGTAATTTGGGTGGCAGTGACCGCTGTCGCTGCCACCCTTTCATTTTCGGAAAGTGTTTTCCTCTGTGCAGGTTCGCCCTGAATGGCGGAAAGCATTTTGCAATATATAAAGGAGAGGTTAAAAATGAGAAGTAATGTCAAGCGCAATGCATTTCTGTGGGTTTGTCTGGGACCTGCGGTGTTGCTTTTTATTCTGTTCATGGTGATTCCCACATTTAATGTATTTCGGCTTTCCATGTTCGAAAAGGGCGCGTATAATCCGCAAGAAGTGTTCGTGGGATTTAAGAACTTCGAGAAATTGCTGGCAAGTCCGCAGTTTATCCAGTCTATGCAAAACACGCTCCTGATGATCGTGATTGTGACACTCTTTACCATGTCTTCGGCTTTGATTTTTGCCGGCATTTTGTCCAGAGAAAAGTTGAAGGGTCAAAACTTCTTCCGTATTGTGTTTTACATACCTAACATTTTGTCCGTTGTTGTTATTTCCGGTATTTTCTCTGCTATCTACGATGTGGATAAAGGTTTACTGAACTCTATTTTAAATTTGTTTGGCGCAGAGAGTGTCCTGTGGAAAGGCGAAAGCATGATCGTAACCAGTATTATCATCGCCATGGTCTGGCAGGCGATTGGTTACTACATGGTTATGTATATGGCATCTATGGCAGCGGTTCCTCAGTCTATGTATGAAAGTTCCGGTTTGGACGGCGCGGGCCGTGTGACTCAGTTTTTCCAGATCACCCTGCCTTTGATTTGGACCAATATCCGAACCACCTTGACTTTCTTTATTATCTCCACCATTAACATGGCGTTCCTTTTTGTCAATGCCATGGTTGGCTCCAGCGGTGGTTCCGCCAGCGCTTCCAAGGTGACGCTGATTTATATGTACGATCAGAAAAATGCCGGTCTTT
>JAZKZB010000029.1:0-2074 GCA_045612425.1 Faecousia sp. | reverse complement strand
ATCGGTGAAGACGTAATCAGCATTTTCTTCCAGGCCGAAGAGCGCAAACTCTGCCATCGGGTAGGGCGCATTTTCCCGACGGAAAACCTGCAGAATGCCGTCATTCTCCTCCGGGCGGTTGTACTGCGCAGCGCACCAGATATCATTGTTTTCACTGACCTTGGTAAGGGGATAGAAATCCTCAGTCAAGTAGGGACGAACTTTCAGATACTCCTCCAGCATCAACTTTAACCAAGGCATTTTGTCTGCGCCGTAGTCATTATATTCGTAGAAGCCATAATTGGAAAGCAGCGCAGGTGCATAAGAACTCCGGAAGCGATAGACATCATACACGCTGCCGGTTCCGGTGCCGGAATAAGGCACCCAGGCATTATAATTCAAGCTATGGCACTGGGTTCCCTCCGGAACAAAGTTGTCAGTACATTGGAGGTCACTTCTCCACAACGGAACACTGCGGCGCAAGGTCTCAATATCGATACGGTGACCACCGGAGGCACAGTTATCGATGAGAAGATGGGGAAATTCTTCCAGCAGGGTGTCCCACAGACGGTACAAACCCATGATGTGCTTGATTTCCGTAATACCTTTACGATCGTCTGCATCTTTGGTACGGCAGAATCCCAAGGGTGCTATGTTACAATCCTGACGGTAGCAGTCAATGCCGATTTCCCGGATCGTATTGGAAAGCAACGTATAGTACCACTGCCAGGCATCTTCTCTGCTCAGGTTCAGGAACGGATCCACTCCATCCCAAAAAATAAAGTACTCCGGATGGGTTTCTACAATCGGCACACCACGGAAAGACTTCTCCGGTTCAAACCAAAGCAGGAACTTCATGCCGGCCTCATGGATTGCCGCGGAGACATCCTTCAAGCCGTTGGGATGTTTTTTACGGTTTACCGTCCAGTCACCTAGGGCACTGTACCAATGCGCATCCGCGGGAAGATCACTTTCTCCGCCAAACCAGCCACAATCCATCCAAAAATATTCAAAGGGCAGCTGATTTTCCCGAACCGTTTGAATTCTTTCCAGAACCCGGTTGGACGGCATTCCGCCAATCACGCCTGTACAGAGAGGGCCATTCTGCACGCGTCCCTTCTTGCCAATCAGAGAGAAATCTTTTTTTATCAGTCTGCGCCACTTGTTTTGCCCGTCGTAAACCGTTCCTTCATAGGGCATAAACACAAAAGAAGCCGTACGGATCTTTTCGCCGGGGAGCAGGCGGAAATGGGTGTCTTCGATTTTGGCTTTTGCTATGATCGCATCCGCAGTGCGTTCAAAAGCGCTGTTCCATTGGCCTGTCCAACCAATGGCGAAAATATAGCCTTTGTTGTTTTTATGGACATGGAAGAACGGAGCCTGCTCGGCGCTGGAAAGTCCGGAACAATTCGCAAACGTCTTCACGGTGCCGGTGGCAAGACGCACAAGATAGTCTCCCCGGGCATAAGCATCGGTGTTCACCTTGAATTCGTCTATCTTATTACCGGAGCCGGTGGGCGCATACAACGTAGTGATTTCATCAAAGGACGGTCTTATATTGGACCAAGGCACTTCCGGTTCATTGGGCATGGGCAGTTCAATATCTGCGTCCCACAGCTGGGAAATGATCTCGGTGGGGGTATCGGAAGTGTTTTCCCACCAGTTGACCCATTCGTAGGCATCGCCGTGCTTTTGGGCGATGTTGGTGATCTTCAGGCCGTCGGGAAGGGTGTAGACGGTGGTCAGGGTGTCACCGGCTTCGGTCTGCTGGGTCACAAAGGCAAGTTCCGCGAAGGGCTTGCCGCCGTAGAGGAAGTCAAAGCGGCGGTTGTTTTTCAAAAAGTCCATAGGTGTGCCTCCTTGGTGGATTGGTTGGGGGTCGAGGGGAACGGATTGCCACGACCAGTTTGCGAACTGGTCTCGCAATGACATGCGTATACCGATGTCATTGCGAGGAGCGAAGCGACGTGGGAAACCGTCACCCTTCTGAATGGGATTACGGATTGCCGCGAGCCGCTGCGCTGCCGGTGGCAGATGCAGCAGCGGCGCAGCGTGTGCAGCGGTCGGCGAGGGACGCAGCCACTTTAGTAGCAAG